>JAKLEE010000066.1 GCA_022703215.1 Spirochaetota bacterium
TGGCGTTGGCGTGGACGAGCTCGCGGTTCTTGGCCTCTATGCGTCCGGCCATGTCGTTCAGCAAGGCGACGATCTGGTTGACGTCCGGGTAGCGCGTCAGGGGTACGGGCCGCTCGTAGTCGCCGCGCGCTATGGCCCCGACGCCGGTGGCGAGAGCCCGGAAGGTCCGTCCGATCTGCCGGGACAGGATCAGGGAAAGGGCGAGCGCGTTGGCCAGGCTCGCGCTCAGGATGACGGCCACGCCGAGGCCCGCGAGCAGCCTGCGGGTTTCCTTGAGCCGCCGGTCGGAGAAATGGAGCGTCACGGAGCCGACCGCGAGGCCGTCGTGTTCGATCCTGCGCTCGAGCGCGCCGATGGTCGAAAGCCCGGACGGCGGCTCGTCGAGGACGATGCCCGAGACGGGCGACTCGAGGCGTATCCCGTCGATGCGCCCCGAGGAGAGCAGGGCTTCTCCGATGGCGCGCGCCTGTTCGTCGTCGATGCGGTAGAGCGGATCGGCGAGCAGGTCGCGCGTCTCGTCGGCGGCCTTCACCGCGTCGAGCAGGAGCTCGCGGGCGATCGAGGAGGAGACGAAGGCGATGAAGGCGAGCACGACGAGGGCCAGGATGGCCGTCGGGACGGCAACGACGAGGAACTGGATCTCCTGCCGGAGCGTCCGCCCCGTCGCCGCGGCCTTGCCTGGTTCCGGACTCATCTTCAGGCTGCCTCCCCGAAGCGGTGATTATGGGAGTATAGCGCGCGGTCCGGCCGGGGCGCAAATCGCCGTGCCGCCCCCTTCGGGCGGGCGCCAGCCGGTCGGGGAGAGGCCGCGGGCAGGCGAAGCGAGCGTTCGGGTGCAGGGGAGAAGAGGCAGCCGCGAGACAGGAACGCGAAGCCCCTTTCCCCCCCTTCCCTTTCCCTATTCCGCCTTCCTGCCGATTTTGTCGGAAAGCCAGATGACGAGGAAGAAGACGCCGAGCGTGGCGAAGACGCCGATGAGGCCTCCGGCCGAGACGCCGAGCGCCTTGACCGTGTCGTCGCCGTATTTGAGCCATTCGGTGAAGCGTTCCATCGTGCTGCTCCTTTCAGAGGCCCGCGACGAGCGGGACGAGGGCCAGCACCATGCCGCCCGCGATGACCGAGCCGAGCTGGCCCGAGACGTTGGACCCGATGGCGTGCATCAGGATGATGTTGCCCTTCTCCTCGTCGTTGGCCATCTTCTGCACGATGCGGCCCGACATGGGGAAGGCGGAGATGCCGCAGGCGCCGATCATCGGGTTCACCTTGCGGCCCTTGGGCAGGAAGAGGTTGACGGCCTTGGCGAAGAGGACGCCGCCCGCGGTGTCGAAGACGAAGGCCACGAGGCCCATGCCCATGATGAGCAGGGTCTTCCAGGTCAGGAAGTCTGCGGCCTTCATGCTGGAGCCGATGGTGATGCCGAGGAGCAGGGTCACCAGGTAGGCGAGCTCGTTCTGCGCCGTCTGCGAAAGGCGTTCGAGGACGCCGGACTCGCGGATGAGGTTGCCGAACATGAGGCTTCCGATGAGCGGCACCGAGATCGGGGCGACGAAGCCGGAAATCATGGTGACGGCGATGGGGAACATCACCTTGAGCCACTTGGGCGAATTGGACTCATGGTAGCTCATGTGGATGCGGCGTTCGGCCTTGGTGGTCAGCGCCTTGATGACCGGCGGCTGGATCAGGGGCACGAGCGACATGTAGGAGTACGCGGCCACCGAGATCGGGCCGAGCAGCTTGGGCGCGAAGATGTTGGCGACGAAGATGCTCGTGGGGCCGTCGGCCGCGCCGATGATGCCGATGCTCGCGGCCTCGCGGAGGTCGAAGCCGACCAGGGTCGCCACGATCATGGTGGCGAAGATGCCGAACTGCGCGGCCGCGCCGAAGAAGATCATGTAGGGGTTCTTGAACAGCGGACCGAAGTCGATCATGGCCCCCACCGCCACGAAGATGAGCAGGGGGAAGAGCTCGGTCGCGATGCCGGCCTCGTAGAGCACCTTGAGGAAGCCGGGCGCGCCCGCATGCTCCCACACGGTCTCGAGGGGCAGGTTCACGAGGATGGCGCCGAAGCCGATGGGCAGGAGCAGCATCGGCTCGTACTGCTTGACGATGGCCAGGACGATGAGCGCGACGCCCACCAGGTACATGACCAGGTGCTGCCAGGTCACCGACGTGAAGCCGATGAAGAGTTCTTCCATTGAAGGGATCCTCCGTCCGGATTGCTTTCGGTCGATTCTAGGCCGGGCGGGGGGACTCGGGCAAGCGCCGCGGGGCGGAAGGGAAGGCGGGCGGGCTGAAAGGCGGGCAGGCGGGAAGCGGGACGGAGGGAGGGCGGGAGGATGGAAGGGAAAGCGGGACGACGTGCGGGAGGCCGCGCTCAGCCGCTCCTCGCCGTGCCCGGACCGGGCGGACCCTCAGATTCCGCCGATCCGACCGCTCCGACCGCTTCGGGGATTTCCGCCGGGTTGAGCGCCGCGATGGCCCGCAGGCCTTCCAGGGCCAGGTCCGGCACGAAATCGAGGAAGCCCCGCTCAGGCTCGAGCGCGCGGCCGTACTCCTCGCCGGAACCCACCACCAGGCAGGGTTCGCCGAGCTCGGCGGCCATGCGCTCCACGACGCGATCCACGAGGCCCGCGAAGCCGAGCGCGAGGCCCGATTGCATGGCCTCGCCCGTGTTCCGGCCGATGGCCCGGCGTGGCGCCTCGAAGCGGGTTTCAGGCAGCAGGGCGGCGCCGCGGGCGAGCGCGAGCGCGGCCAGCTCCGGCCCCGGCGCTATCGAGGCGCCCAGGTATTCGCCCGAGGCCGAAAGGGCGGAAAAGGCGATGGCGGAGCCGAAGTCGACGACGACGCAGGACCGCCCCGCGAGGCCGCGCGCGGCGAGCAGGGCGCGCGCGGCCACGGCGTCGCAGACCAGGTCCGAGCCGAGCTCCGAGGGCGAGTCGGTGCGGATCTTGAGCCCGTTGCGCACGCCGGGCCCCACGACGAGCGGCTCGAGGCCGAACGCCGTGGCGCAGGCCGCGCGGAGCCGGGAGCTGAGGCTCGGCACCACGCACGACAGGGCGACCCGGTCGATCAGGGACGGCTCGACCCCGCGGGCGCGCAGCATCGAAACGAGCGCGTGGGCCCACTCGTCTGCGCTGCGGCCCGCGGCCGCGCCGAGCCGGAAGCGGAGGGGCGCGGCAGCGGAATCCTCGCGCCAGGCGCCGACCGCGATCGAGGCGTTCCGGGCGTCGAGCGCGAGGAGCACGGCTACCTGTCCTCTTCGGCGGCGATGGAGGCCTTGCCGCCCCTGCCGGCGACGCCCTTCCAGGCCGCCACCACGGCGACGTTGACGAGGGCCGCAGCCCCTGCCTCGGGCAGGCCGTTCGCCGTGACGACCGGCCAGAAGAGGTCCCAGGTCAGGAAGCCGAAGAGGGCGAGGGCGCCGACCACCAGCATGGTATTGACCAGGCTGCCGACGATGCCGGAGATGCCGAGCGCGGGAATCTCCAGCTTGCCGCGGAAGGCGGCGTAGGCGAGGAAGGCCGCGGGGCCGACGAGGAGGCGCGGCAGCACCGAGATGAGCGGGTTGACGAAGGCCGGGTCGAGCGGGCCGGTCGGCGCGATGGCCGCCTGCAGCAGGCTCGTGAGGCCGAACACCAGGCCGATGACGGCGCCGACGATCGGCCCCTCGAGCACCGCGCCGACGATGGCCGGCACGTGCATGACCGTCAGCGAGGCGCCGGAGAACCAGGGGATGTAGCCGAGCCGGGTCAGGCCGAGGAAGGCGGCGACGGCGGAGAGCACTCCCGCCACGACGATCTTGCGGACGACGGATTTCTTCATTGCTGATCCTCCTTTTGAAACGGGGCCGAACCTCAGGTACCGAAGGGCGCGGGCGCCATCGAGACCAATATTGCCGAGACGAGGGTGAACAGGACGAGGCCGGCGCGGAGGGCCTTCTCCCTGGGCCCGACCGGATAGGTCGCGAGGCGCGAACGGAGGCCGCCCGCGTAGCCGCGCGCCTCCATGGCCTCGACCAGCGCTTCCGAGCGCTCGAGCGCGCGCAGCATGAGCGGCACCAGCACGGGCAGCCAGGCCTTCACGCGCCGGAGCGGATTGCGCGTGCCGGAACCGAAGTCCGCGCCGCGCGAGGCCTGCGCCTTGACGATGAGCTCGGCCTCGCCCGCCAGGATCGGGATGAAGCGGAACGCGATGCCGACCACGAGCGCGAAGCGGTGGGCCGGAATGCCGAGCCGCGAGAGTGGCGCGAGGATGTCCTCGACGCCATGGACGATCTGGCTCTCGGAGGCCGTGGCGGTGAAGAGGCCGAGCGTCACCATGAGGGCCGCGAGCCGCGCCGCGATGCGCGCCGAGTTGGCGAGCTCGCCGAGCGTCACGTCGATCGGGCCGAGGCGGAGCAGCACGGCGCTCGCGTCGCCGGGCCAGGAAAGCAGGGCCTGCAACGCCACGATGAGGGCCAGGGCCGGCAGCGCGGGCTTGAGTCCGCGGAGCAGGAAGGCCGGCCGCACCTTCGCCGCCAGCGCGACGAGGAGGCCGAGCGCCATGACGGCCAGGGCCGCGTAGGCGGTGCGCGACGCGAGGGCCGGCACGGCCAGCGCGAGGAGGCCGAGGTACTTGGTGAGCGGCGCGAGGGCGTGCACGCGCGAGCGCGAATCCACATACTGCCCGAGCGTGGCGTTGCGGAAGAATTCGAGGTCCTTCACGGCGCGCCCTCCCCCGCCGCGCGCGGACCGCCGCCCGAAGACGGGACGCCGAGGACGGCGAGCGCCTCGTCGGCCAGGGCCGCGGCGTCGAGGGCGGCCGGGGCGGCCGTGAGCCCGGCGCGCCACAGGAGGACGGAGGCTTCGGCGGCCCAGGGCCGTTCGAGCCCGGGCGGCGGCTCGGTCCCGAGGAAGACCTCGGCGGGACTCCCCTCGGCCACCACCCTGCCCCGCTCGAGGACGTAGACGCGGTCGGCGCGCGTCGCGTCGTCCATCGAGTGGGTCGACACCGCCACGGCGCGGCCTTCCGCCTTCAGCGCGGCCTGCAGCGCCAGCGCCGACTCGCGGCCCGCCGGGTCGAGTCCCGCGCAGGGTTCGTCCAGCAGCAAAAGCTCGGGGTCGAGGGCCAGCACCCCGGCCATGGCGGCGCGCCGCTTCTCGCCGCCCGAGAGCGCGCGCACCGGTCGGTCGCGGAATTCCGCGTACGGCAGCTGCACGCGCTCCATGGCCGAGCGGACCCGCTCCACGAGGGGCTTTCCGCGGAGTCCCTGGTTGCGCGGTCCGAAGGCCACGTCGTCGCCGACGCAGGTTTCGAAGAGGGCGGTCTCGGGCCGCTGGACTGCCAGTGCCGCGCGCGACCTCAAAGCCTTGAGATCGGCGCCTTTCGCCGCCGGATCGCGGCCCAGGATGCGCACCTGCCCTGAGGACGGGGCGAGCAGGGCGTTGCCGTGCTGGAGCGCGGAGCTCTTGCCGGAGCCCGTGGCCCCCACCAGGGCGACGAGTTCGCCCTTGCGCGCGCGGAGCGAAACGCCGTCGAGCGCGCGCCGCGAAAGCTCGGTGCCGCCCAGGTACTCGTGCGCGACCTTTTCCAGGATGAGCGCGTCGTCGTCGCTCGGCGCGTCGACGGACGCGGCCGGGGCCCGCTCCGCCGCGCGGGCGAGAGGCGCAGCCTTGGCCTGGCGCGCGGGCCGCGCGAGGCGCGCGAGGCGCGCGAGCTCGTCGCGGAAATCCGAGGGCGCTTGCCCCGCCGGCCGGAACTCGGGGAAGGTCGCGCGGACGCGGCGCGCCGCCTCGAGGGAAACCGGCCGCGAAAGTGACCAGGCCTCGAGCTCCGGGCGCTCGAAAAGGTCCCCGGGGGCGCCGTCGAAGACGAGGCGCCCGCGATGCAGCACGAGGACCCGGCGCGCGCGGAGGGCCTCGTCCATGGAATGCGTCACGTGGACGACGGTCGCGCCCTCCGCGTTGAGGCGCCCGATCAGGTCGAGGAAGCCCGTGCGACCGGGCGGGTCTATCATGGCGGTGGCCTCGTCGAGGAGCAGGAGCTCGGGCTCGAGGGCGAGCGCGCCGGCGACCGCGAGGCGCTGCTGCTGGCCCGCGGACAGGGCCCAGGCGGGCCTGGAACGCTCCGCCAGGAGCCCGGCGGCCTCCAGGGCCGAGGCGACCCGGCGCGCTATCTCCTCCCGCGGCAGGCCGAGGTTCTCGGGGCCGAAGGCGCAGTCCTCCTCGACCACCGAGGCCACCAGCTGGTCGGCCGGCGACTGGAAGACGAGGCCCGTCCTGGCGCGCAGCTGCGCAAGCTCGTCCGCGTTCATGGGGTCGAGGCCGCCGAGGCGCACCGTGCCGCTCTCGATCTCGGCGAGGCCGTCGAGGCAGCGCACGAGCGTGCTTTTCCCGGATCCGTTGGCTCCGAGGACGGCGAGGTACTCGCCCGGCTCGATTTGGAAGGATATATCGGAGAGGGAATGGACGGGAGAGCCCGGATAGCGGTGGTACAGCCGGCGGACGTCTATGAACGCCATGGCCCCGCCCTTCCGCGCGGAAGGGGAGCCTCGGGTCTGGTCATGCGAAACTCCCGCGTCCCGGTCGCGACGGATCCAGGCGCGGTGTCAATCTAGCGCCGGCCCTTCCCCGAGTCAAGGGAGGATTCGCCGCCGTCCTCCGGTCCCGCGCCGGAGGCGGCGGAGCGCTCCCCCTCGGTGGCCCCCCGCCGCTTGCGGGCCGATTTCCACGAGCCGATCAGGATCGACGCCGGCTCGAGTATCGGCACGTTCTCGCACACGATCTTGACGATGACCGTCATGGGCACCGCGAGCACGAGGCCGGCGAAGCCCCAGAGCCAGCCCCAGGCGATCAGCGAGACGACGATGACGAAGGGCGAAAGCCCCAGGTTGTCGCCCATGATCTTCGGCTCGAGAAAGTTGCCGATGACCTGGTTGACCCCGAGCATGACGACCCCGACGCCGATGATGGGCCCCGGCTCGGGCCAGAACTGGACCAGCGCGAAGGCGCCCGCGCCGAGTCCCGCGCCGATGCTGCCGAAGGTGGGTATGAAGTTCAGCACGAAGGAGATGACGCCCCACACGATCGCGAAATCGAGGCCCACGAGCTCGAGGCCGAGCGTGACCAGGATGCCGGTACCGAGCGAGATGAAGAACTTGGCGCTCAGGTAGCGGCTGACCTGGGAGACCACGTCGGTCACGATGACGCGTATGCGGTCCGAGAGGCGGTGCTCGAAGGCGATGGCGATCTTGCCGCGGAAATGCCCGAGCTCGAGCAGCAGGAAGGTCGTCATGATGAGCACGATCAGGGCATCGGAGAGGAAGCCGATGGAGCCCTCTGAGAGGGAGAGCGCGAGCGACTGGACCTTCGAGCGCACGCCGAGCTGGCCCCAGAGGTTGCCGAAGACCGAGAGCCGCTCGTCGTACGGCAGGCTGAGGAGCTCCGCCACCCGCTCGTAGATTTCCGAGAAGCGCGCCTCGTACTTCGGGTAGAGGCTCAGGATGGTCCGACCGCTCGAGAACACGATGGCGCCGATGACGTAGATGCCGCCGCCGAGCAGGATGAACACCGCGAGGATGGCCAGCAGGCGCGGTATCCGGAGCCGCTCGATGAAAAGTACCAGAGGCTCGAGCACGAAGGCGAGCAGGAGGGAGATGACGAGGGGAATCAGGACCGAGGAGGTGATCTTGGCCACCGCCATGAGCACGACCAGGGCCATGAAGCCGACCAGGAAGAAATTGGCCCTGCCCGCGTTGAAGTTCTTGAGCCGGTCGTTCATCATGCCTCCGGAGGCGCGCCGGGGCGCGCTCCGAGCTTGAAAATGGCGTGCGGCGCCGTCCGAGTCAAGCGCCCGCCGCGCTTCCTCGGACAGCCCGGGCTTGCCGGCCCCTCGGCGTCGGGGTTAGCATCGGCCGATGCATTGCCGCGCCTGCGCGAGCTCGTTCCGCGCCGCAACCCCGTGGACCCGCGCGAGGGGCGTCGCCTGGTTCCGTTGCCCGCGCTGCGGCCAGGTCCGGGTCGAGCCCTCCGCCGTGCCGGGCCCGGAGGCCGCCGCGGCCCGCTACCGCCTCCACCGCAACGATCCGGCCGAACCGGGCTACCGCGCCTTCCTCGAAACCTTCGTCGACCGCGCGCTCGCGCCCTTCGCCGCGCCGCCCGCTCGCGTCCTCGATTTCGGCTCGGGGCCGGCGCCCGCGCTGGCGCTGCTGCTGCGGGAACGCGGCTACGACGCCGAGGCCTGGGATCCGCTCTTCGCGCCGGACCGGCGCGCCCTGACCGGCCCATTCGTGCTTGTCGCCGTCCACGAGGTGCTCGAGCACGTCCCCTACCCGTACCGCCTGCTTTCGACGCTCGCACGGAAACTGGCCCCGGGCGGCTCGATCGCCGTCCGCACCCGCTTCCCCCCGGAGCGTCCCGAGGATTTCGCGCGCTGGTGGTACAAGGAGGACCCGACCCACATCGGCTTCTTCGGCCCACTCGCCTTCGAAGCCCTGTCGCGCCGGCTCGGGGCCGATCTCGCGCTGCTCGAAGCGCCCGACCTCGCTGTGCTGCGCTTTTCCGCGGAACCGGGGCAAGCGGGGCGATGCCGGGCCGGGTCCGATGACCCGTTGCGGGACTGCCCCTAGGCGAGCGGAACCAGCAGGACCGCGAGCGCGCCCGGCTTCGCGTCCTCGAGGCGGAATTCGGCCTTGAGCTGCAGGGCCAGCACGCGCACGAGCCCGAGCCCGATGCCCTCCGGGGTCCCCGCCGCGATACCCGGCCCGCGGTCGCGCAGCTCGACGCGGAGCGCCGAGGTCCCGTCGAGCCGCGCCGCGACGGAGAGCTCCGCCGCCCCGTCCCGGCCCTTGCCGTGGCGCAGGGCGTTGTCCGCGAGCTCGCCCACCGCGAGCGCGAGGGGCGTCGCCGTCTCCACCGGCAGCGAGAGCTCCGGCAGCTCGCTCTCGATGGAGGCCGGCGAACCCTGGGCTGCGCGCGCCGAGACCACGATGGCCTCGACGCAATCGCGGAGCGATACCCGCGCGAAATCCTCGGCGTGGCCGAGCGAGCGCTGGACCGTGGCCAGGGTCTCGACGCGCCGGAGCGCCGAGCCGAGCACGGCCTCCCCGGAAGGGTCCGCGTCGCGTTGCCAGCGCAGTATGGAAAGCACGAGCGAAAGGGTGTTGCGTACCCGGTGCTGGAGCTCGCGGAGCAGGGCCTCCTGCCGCTCGAGCGCGACGCGGAGCTGGTCGTCCCGCTCCATGAGGGCGCTCAGGTCCACCGAGGTGACGAAGACCAGGGCCAGGTCCTCCTCGTGGCCCGGCGCGGCCGTCCACTCCATGCGGAGCCTCAAGGCGCGGCCCTTGATGGACCGGGCGCGGAAATCCACCGAGAAGCGCCGCGCACCCGAGGCGATCGAGAGGAGCTCCTCGAGGAAGTTGGCGTAGGATCCGTCGTCGAAGCCGACCGCTATGTTCCCGACCAGCTGCCGGCGGCTGTCGGCCTCGATCAGCTCGGCGGCCGCCTGGTTGGCGTCGAGGACGCGGACCTTCGAGGCCAGGTAGCGCACCTCGCCCGGGCTGGCGCGCAGGTGAGCCTCGAGCGCCGCGCCCGAGAGGCCCAGCTCGCGCAGGCGCAGGGCCACGCCCGAGAAGTCCTCGATCCAGACCGGCGTCTGCGTGGCCAGGAAGTACTCGCCGAAGCCCGGCAGGCCCGGCACCAGGCAGCTCTCGGGATCGGGACGGGATTCAAGACCTTCGACGCCTGCCATGGGCCGAATGGTATCCCGCGCCGGCCGTATCCGCAAGCGCGATATGCGGAACCGCTTCCTCCGGTTGACGGAGCCCTGCCCGCCGCCCTACCATCGGGAGCGGAGGAACGAGACATGAACCGCAAAACCGCCGCGCTCGCGGCCTTCGCAGTCCTCTTCGCCGCCACCGCTTCCGCCCAGCTCGCCGTCCGCGTCGGCATGGACCTGGAGGGCGGCCTCGCCACGCTTTCCACGGAAATCCTCGATTCGGGCACCGTCACGTCCTACGATCCGCCCAACGTCGTCTGGGACGAGGGTGTGGGCTTCGACCTCTCCGTGGAGTACACGCTCGAGGTCGAGCGCTTCCTCCTGATCGGAGGCGGTCTTTCCTTCCAGGTGCCGCGTGCCGTCGGCGCCGACGACCGGACCATCGGCTTCCTCGCCCCCTACGCCACGATCCGCCTGCCGCTCGAGATCGAAGGGATCACGATGGGCCCGGTGGGCCGCGTCGGCCTGGCTGTCGCCCTGCCGAACCAGGCGTTCAAGGACGCGGAACCGTACGACGCGTACGGCGTCGGCGTGGACTGGGCGGCCGGCCTCACCATCAAGCTCGGCCGGGGGCTCTTCACGGACCTCGTGTACGCGGAGTCGCGCTTCACGGGCGATTACACCTTTGTTAACGAGCTCCGGGACTACAACCGCTACTCGTCGGTCCAGGTCGCGCTCGGCTACCGTTTCTAGCGCGAGGGGGAAAAAGGGGGTTCCCCGCCCCCGCGGGGCGCCGCCCTTCACCCCGACACCGTTTCGAGCGGCCACCCCCGAGGGTGGCCGCTTCCATTTCAAGGGGCGGCAACCAGAGGCGGCCGCCTCAGGCCCTTCGCGCCAGCTTTTCAGTCAAGGCGCGGAGCGCCGCGTAGAAGCGCTCCACCGAGGCGATGCGCACCGCCTCGTCCGGGGAGTGCGGGAAGCGGATGTCCGGCCCCACGGAGATCATGTCGAGCGTCGGCCGCGCGGCGCGGAGGAGCCCGCATTCCAGTCCGCCGTGCGTGGCGCGAGCCGCGGGTTCGGCGCCGAGCGCCTCCATCCAGGCCTCGCGCGCGGCCGCGAGCAGGGGGCTCCCGTAGTCCGGCGACCAGCCGAGGGTGCGCGCCACGCGCTCGACCACGCAGCCGCCCGCCGCGAAGGCGCGCTCGATGCCGTCGCAGAGCCTGTCGAGCTCGTCCTCGTAGGCCCCGCGCGCCAACAGCATGCCGTCCACCACGAGGTTGCCGTCTTCCGTCGCGGCGCTCCGCACGAGGCCTATGTTCGACGAAAGCCGAGCCACGTCGTCCATGCCGTCCATCATCGAAGCGAGCCCGTCCGGTGCGGCCGCGAGCGCTTCGAGGAAGCGACTTCCGGTCTCCGTTTCGAGCGCAGGCCGCGGGCCCGAGTCCGTTCCGGCCACGCGCTCGACCGATACGCGGAGCTCCGGGTCGGCCGCCGCGTACCGTGCGCGGAGCCCGGCTGCGGCCCGCTCCAGCCCGGCGGCGAACGGGGCGGCCTCCGCTGGGCCGAGCGCCAGCACGGCGCGCGCCTCGCGGGGTATCGCGTTCGGCACCGAGCCGCCCTCGATCGATACCAGCCGCGCGGAGCTTCCGCGCGCCACGCCGGCTACGAGGCGCGAGAGCTCGACGATGGCGTTCGCGCGCCCGAGGTGGATGTCGCCGCCCGAGTGCCCGCCGCGCAAGCCTGAAACGCCGACGCGGAACCGGACGGCGCCCGGGTCCACGGGCGCCGTCCGGTCGGCGCCGGCTTCAAGCCGGAAGGACATGCGCTGCCCGGTCGCGCTGCCGACGCAGAGCTCATCCAGGAATTCTCCGTCGAGGTTAACGAGCAGGTCGCCCGCGAGAAAGCCGGGGTCGATGCCGCGGGCGCCCGACATGCCGCTCTCCTCGTTGACGGTGAAGATCGCGTCGATTCTTCCGTGGTAGAGGCTCGGGTCTTCCAGCACGGCGAGGGCCGCGGCCACCCCGATGCCGTCGTCGGCGCCGAGCGTGGTGCCCGTGGCGCGGAGCCAGGCGGGGTCCTCCGGGTCGAGGCGCGGGACTATCGCGTCGCGCTGGAAGTCATGCGCGGAGCCGGCTTCCTTCTGCGGCACCATGTCGAGGTGGGCCTGCAGGATGACGAGGGGTGCGCCCTCGCGGCCCGCTCGCGCGCCCTTCCGTACCAGCACGTTGCCGGCCGCGTCGCGCCGGACCTCGAGTCCCGCCTTCCGCGCCCGTCCGACCACCCATTCCGCGGCCGCCGCCTCGTGGCGCGAGGGCCGCGGCACGGCGCAGAGTTCGAAGAAAGCTTCCCACAGGGTCTCGGGCGCGCCGAGCTCGCTCGCTTTCATGGCGTCCTCCTCAGGCCCATGGTAGGGCGCGGAGGGGCCGGCTGTCGAGCGGAAGCGCCATCAGGGGGAAAAAGGAGGGGGAACCCCGCCGGAACGGGATTCCCCCTTTAGATACCGATGCCGTCGCGTACGGCGGGTTTTCCCCGGAGCGCGCGGGTGGTTGACCGCGCGCCGGGAAAAAGCGACGGGACTTACTTGAGCCAGCCCTGCTCCACGAAGTA
>JAKLEE010000067.1 GCA_022703215.1 Spirochaetota bacterium
CCCCGCGCTCGTCGACTTCAACATCCACCCGGCCAAGCGCGAGGCCCGCTTCCGCGACCTCGACTCCGTGCGCCGCGCCGTGGTGCGCGCCGTACAGGACCGCCTGCGCTCGGGCCTCGAGTCGGGACGCGCCGCCTTCGCGTCCGGACCGGCTGCCCGGGCGACCGGCGCCCTCCAGCCGGGCTTCGACGCCTTCGCGGGCGCCGCCGCCGACCGCGCGGGGCCTTCCCGCGACGTTGCCGGACCCGCCGGACTCGCCGCTTCACCCCGCCCCGCGCCTTCGCCCGACGAGCGCGCTTCCTGGGAAAGACTCGCGGACCTGGTACGCGAAAAACGCGAAGCCGCCTACGGCTCCGCCGGTCCCGCCGGATCCGGGAGTAGCGGGGATGCTCCGGCATACGCCGGGGACGGAAGGGCGGACGGCAGCCCGCCAGCCTTCAGGTACATAGGCCGCGCGCTCGGGGTCTTCCTCGCCTTCGAGCTCGACGGCGAATTGTGGCTCCTCGATCAGCACGCCGCCCACGAGCGCGTCCTCTTCGACCGCCTCGAGGCGGAGCCGCCCGCCGTGCAGGAACTGCTCGTGCCGCTCGAGCTGCCGGTGTCCGACGAGGCCGAGGACGCCTACCTGTCAGGGGTCTCGGGCGAGCTCGTCGCGGCCGGCTGGCGCATAGAACGTGAGGGCGGCACCTGGCTGCTCACGGCGCTGCCCGCGGGCCTCGCTTCCGCCGACGCGGCCTCGCTCCTCGACTTGCTGAAGCGGCGCCCCGACCCGCGACAGATCGGCCGCGAGGCCCGCGCCACGGCCGCCTGCCGCGCCGCCGTCAAGGACGGCGACGAGCTCGACCCGGAAGCCGCCCGCGAGCTCATCGCGCGCGCCCTCGCCCTGCCGGTGCAGCGCTGTCCGCACGGACGCCCGATCGCGGCGCGCTTCCGAAAGGAAGACCTCTTCCGCCTGGTGGAGCGCCTCGTCTAGCGTTCGCCCCGGAAGCGCGCCTCGTGGCTACAATCCTGACAGGGCGGTCCGCACCTCGGCCGCCTTCGCGTAGCCGGGGTTCTTCGCCAGGAGCTCCTCGAGGACGGTCTTGGCCGCGGCCTTTTCGCCGAGCTGGATCAGCACCGTGCCGAGCTCGTGCCGGGCCTCCCAGGGCTCGGCCGGCGCCAGCTTCACGAGGTCCTCGTACTCCTTGCGCGCCTCCGGCAATTTCGCCCACGAGACGTAGGCCCGGGCCAGGTTGAGCCGGACCGTCGCGTCCTTGGGGGCCAGCGCCTTCGCGAGTTCGTAATGGAACACCGAGCGGTCCCAGATCTCCTTGCGGCCGTAGACGTTCCCGAGGTTGTTGTTCGCCTCGAAGCTCCTCTGGTCGATGTTGTACGCCTCGAGCAGGACCGTCATGGCCTTGTCCACGAGGCCGCCCTCGAGGTAGATGGCGCCGAGGTTGATGCGCGGCGCGACATACTTCGCGTCGAGGCCCGCGGCCTTCTGGTAGGCGAGCATGGCCCCGTCGTCGTCGCCCGCGAGATCCTTCGCGTAGCCGAGCACGTAGTGGTGGCTCGCGACGCTCGGCGCGAGCGCGACGGCCCGGGCGGCGTGGTCGCGGGCTTCCGCGTACTTGCCGAGCGCGATTTCCACGTTCGCGACGTTGAAATTGGTCAGGGCGTCGTCGCTCAGCGCGAGCGCCGATTCGAAGGAACGCTCCGCCTCGGCATTCTGGCCCGCCTTCGCGTAGGCCGCCCCGAGCTCGCGGAGCGCGGTGACATTCTCCGGTTCGAAGGAAAGGGCCCGGAGCAGGGCGTCGATGGCACCCTTCGTATCGTTGCGCGCGGAGAGCGCGCGGCCGATCTGCACCCAGGCGGCCACGTAGTCGGGCTTGAGGCGCGCCGCTTCGCGGAAGCTGGCCAGGGCCTTGTCCGTAGCCTTCAACTGCAGGTAGGTGAGCCCGAGATTGTAATGGGCCGGTTCGTAGGTCTTGTTGAGCTTTCCGGTGACCGCCTCGAAGGCGGAACGGGCGTCGTCGAACTTGCGGGCCCCGTAATAGGCCTTGCCGAGCTCGTAGGCGTAGGACCAGTTCGAGGGATCGAGCCGGGCGGCTTCCTTGTAGCTCGTGGCCGCCTGGTCGTAGAGCTTGGTATCGGCATAGATGTCGCCGAGGGTGCCGTGGGGACGCGCGTTGGTGTCGTCCGCCGAGATGGCGTCGAGCGCGGCCTTCTGTACGTTCCGGGAGATGTCGGCGGCCGCTGGCGTGCCTTTTACGTCCTCGTAGCGGTCAAGCCAGGCCTCGGCCGTGTCTGTCAGGATCTCGCTCGAGAAGCGCTTCTCGCCGACCTTGGCCGCGGCTTCCTTGGCGTCCGCGAACCTGGACGAAGCGCCCGCGTCGTCCCCGGTTTCGAGCAGCTTGCGCCCTTCCTCGACGGCGCGGGTCGCCGCGAGCGAGAAGGCCCGGCTCTCTGCGCTGCGCGCGGCCAGCGCGTCCGCTTCCGCCTTGGCCCTGGCGGCGGCCGCTTCGGCCTCGGCCTTCCGTCGGGCTTCCTCCTCGGCCTTGGCCGCGGCGGCGTCGGCCGCGCCTGCGGGGACGGCCGCGGAGGATGGCGGGGTTTCCGGGACGGCGTCGCCCGCGGTCCCGCCCGCAGTCCCGCCCGACTCCCGCCCCGTCGTGCCGGCAGGCGGGGGAGCGACCACCACGGTCGGCGGGCGCGAGAGCGAGTCGCCAAGCTGCGCCAGGATACGCGCCAGGGCGTCGGAGTCGCCGTCCTCGGCCGCCTTGCGCGCCGCCACGACGAGTTCGCGGAGCTTCCGGGCCTCGTCATCGTCCGAATCCTTGATCAGGAGCCGGTCGAGCAGGTCGAGGGCGCGGCCGTAGTCGCCGTCCTCCAGGTACTGCCGCGCCAGGGCCAGGGTGTTGGCGCGTTCCCGCTGCCCGCCGGCCAGAAGGAAGCCGGCGCCGACCGAGAGGAGAAGGACCAGTCCCGCCGCGATCGCGATCGGGACCAACTTGCGCTTGTCGTATGCCATGTTCGCTCCGGGTAGGGTTCGTTTTTCACGGGCCAGGCGGCCGGCTCAGTCGTCCAGCTCGAGGTCGTCCTCGTAACCTTGGACGTCCTCCCCGCCGGCGGAGATGCTCGTGGAGTCCTGGGCCGATTCGAGAAGGGCGCGCGCCACCTCGTCGAGCAGGGCCTGGCGGGCGGCCTCCTCGGCAAGCCGCTTCGCCTCCTCGAAGGCCTTGAGCTCAGCGGCGGAGGCCAAATTGCCTGCGATCAGCTCGAGCAACCGCCGGATCTCGTCGGCTTGGGGCGAGGCGGGATCGAGGCCGAGGTACGCGCGATAGTCCTCCGCGGCCGCAACCAGGGTCTCGAGCTTCATGCGCGCGTTCGCGCGGTTCAGGAATGCCGGCGCGTAGTCGGGCCGCGCCTCGATTGCCTGGCCGTAGATCTCCTCGGCGAAGACCATCTTGCCCTGGGCGGCGTAGCAGTTGGCCATGTTGAAGAGGAACACGTGCCGGCGGGTCCCGGGACGCGAGGCGCCGGCCCTGAAGGCGGCGATGGCGTCGTCGAGGCGGCCGAGCTGCTGGTAGGCGATGCCGAGCCAGAGCCGGGCGTCCTCGTCGGCCGGATCGGCGGAAACCGCCCGGGCCAGCAGGGGCGCCGCCTCGGCCGGCCGGTTCTCGAGGAATAGCCGCTTGCCCTCCGCCGCGTCGGCCGTCTCGGACAACGCCGGGGCGGGAAGCGCCAGGCAAAGGAAGGCCGCCGCCAGCGCCGGAAGCGCCCCGCGGCGTGTTCCACCCGTACCGAGCCTTGCGTTCACGCGCGTCCCCCTCGAAAAGATATCGAAATCCGGCTACTCTACGACTATAGTACTATACCACGGAGCCGCGACCCGATCCCGGCTCCGACCAGGACCGAAGCATCATGCAGGAAAGCCGATGTCGTTCGTAGTACTCCTCATCATCATTCTCGGCGTGGGGCTGGGCATCCTGACCATCTTCGTCGTCAGGGCAGTCATCGCGCCGAAGCAGCTCGCTGCCGTCCAGGAGCTCATCAAGCAGGACCGCATTCCGGCGGCGGCCCGTGCGGCCAAGGCGCTCATCCAGCGCGACTCGCGCAACGGCCCGGCGCGCTACGCCATGGGGCTCGTGTACCTGGCGGACAACAAGCCCGAGCTGGCCCTCATGGAGTTCAAGGCCGCCGAGCAGATAGGCGATTACGGCGCCGACCTCCCCGAGGCGAAATTCCGGGCGGCCCTGGCCGGCCTCCATGCCCGCTTCGGCCAGACCGAGGAGGCGCTCACCGAGTACATCCTCCTCACGAAGCTCGAGCCTTCGGAATCGAAGCACTTCCTCGCCTGCGGCCGGCTCTTCGACGAGCGCGGCAAGACGGACGTGGCCGTCGGCTACCTCCGGAAGGCGCTCGAGCTCGACCCTCGCTCGGGAGAAGCCCACTACGCGCTCGGCTACATACTCTACCGCACCAAGCACCCGGTGGAGGCGCGCTCGGAGCTGGACCTGGCCATCAAGTACGACCAGTCCAACTACGACGCCTACTATTACCTCGGCAAGCTCCTCAAGGAGTCCAACGACTACACCGCAGCCCTGCTCCTGCTCGAGCGCGCCCAGAAGAGCCCGACCCTCAGGACCAAGGCCCTGGTGGAGCGCGGCGGCTGCTACATGGCCATGGGCGCCTTCGACAAGGCCGTCATCGAGCTCGACCGCGCAGTCAAGGGCATCAAGGACGAAGGCGCCAGCGAAGCGCTCTACGGCCGCTACTTCCTCGCCTTGTGCCACGAGAAGACCCGCAACCTCGACAAGGCCATCGAGCAGTGGGAGAAAATCTACGCCCGCAAGCCCCAGTTCCGCGATGTCGCCGAGAAGCTCTCCCAGTACCAGGAATACCGCGCCGACGACAAGATGAAGGAATACGTCACCTGCAGCCGCGAGGACTTCATGGAGCTCTGCAAGTCCGTCGCGATGCAGGCCATGAGCATGTCCATCCGCGACGCCGCCGAGACCCCCAACGGCGTCGACTTCATCACGGTGGAGAACGATTCCGAGAAATGGCTCGGCACCAAGAAGATGGCCCGCCTGTTCCGCTTCCTCCGGGTCTCCGAGGTGCTCGACGAGACCTCGGTCCGCTCCCTGCTGGAACAGATGAAGAAGCTCAACATCGTACGCGGCGTCATCATCACGAGCTCGGGCTTCACCCGCACCGCCCTCGAATTCGCCGAGAACCGCGCCGTCGAGCTCGTCGGGAAGGAGCAGCTCCAGCAGTTGCTCGACCAGGTCGAGTTGCCCCAGGCGCGCAGGCGATGAGGCTGCTCTGCGTCTCGGACCAGGTCGATCCCCTCGTCTATTCGACCTCGATCCGGGAGCGCTTCAAGGAGGTTGACGCGGTGCTCTCCGCGGGCGACCTCCCCATGGAGTACCTCTCCTTCATCGTCAGCTGCCTCAACAAGCCCCTGTTCTTCGTGTTCGGCAACCACAACCTCGCCGAGCTCTCCCTCTACCGCCCCGGTTTCGAGGACAGGGTCCGGCAGCGCAACGCCTTCGACGCGCGCGAGCGCGAGCGGGCCCACGGCGCCACCTACGTCGGCTTCCGCAGCCGGCGCGAGGCGGGGCTCATCGTGGTGGGACTCGGGGGCTCCATGCGCTACAACAAGGGCCTCAACCAGTACACCGAGGCGCAGATGGCCCTGAAGGTCTTCGCGCTCCTTCCCGCGCTCGCCTGGAACCGCCTCGTCCACGGCCGGGCAGCCGACGTCATCCTGACCCACGCCCCGCCTTCGGGCATCCACGACCGCAACGACCCCTGCCATCGCGGCTTCCGCGCCTTTCTCTGGCTGATGCGGACCTTCAAGCCCCGCTTCCTCGTCCACGGCCACGTGCATCTCTACGACATGAACGACGTGCGCGTCTCCCGCTACGCCTGCACCACGGTCGTCAACGCCTTCGGGCACTGCATCGTGGACACGGAGGACCTCGAACCATGAGCGATTTCGCCGCGCAACGCGCCGAGGACGATTTCGACCGGGCGCGGGTGCGCGAAACCCTGGCCCGCATGCAGGCCTTCCTCAACCCGGGCAGCCGCGAGCTGCTCGCGCTCGACGACGTGCGCGAGATCCTCAAGCCCTCAGGCGAGGTCTACCGCGGCATGAAGGCCGTGCCCCTCTCGCTGATCGTCGGGTCCGAAGGGCGCTACCGCGACTTCGACCGAACCTTCATGCCGAAGGCGAACCACCTCAAGCCCCGTTGGGTCCGCGTCGACGTGGCCCATCTCCGCGACGTGGTCCTGCCGCCCATCCAGCTCTACGAGGTCGGCGGCGCCTACTTTGTCCGCGACGGCAACCACCGCGTCTCCGTGGCCAGGCTCAAGGGCATCGAGGCGATCGACGCCGAGGTGGTGTCGCTGGCTTCCGAGGTCAGGCTCAGGCCCGGCATGACCCTCGACGAGCTCAGGCGCGAGGTGGTCGGTTGGGAAAAGCGCAATTTCTACGAAAAGACCCGTTTCGGCGAGCTCACCGGCGATCGTTCCCTGGACTTCACCGGGCCGGGTCAGTACGACCTGGTTCTCGAGCACATCCTCGTCCACAAGTACTACATCAACCAGGGGAAGAGCGTGGAGATCCCCTTCGACGAGGCGCTCCGATCGTGGTACGGCGAGGTTTACCGCCCCATCGCGCGCATCTGCGACGAGGCCCGCATCCTCGCGCGCTTTCCGGGCCGGACGACGAGCGACCTCTATGTCTACATCGTGCGGCACTGGGACAGCCTGAAACGGAAATTCGGGCTTTCCTACCCGGTGGAAGCGGCGGTGCGCGACTACTCCAGGCGCTACGGGCGCGGCTTCGGCAAGCGCTTGCTCGCCTTCGGCAGGTCCGTCCTCGGGCTCCGTCGCCCGCGTTCCGGAAAAACCGACGATCCGGCGTAACCCCCTGCGTCGCCCGTTGTTCCATCCATGTAGGGTCGGCGACGAGACCCGTCCATGTTCCTCCTTACTGTGGGCACGCTCCCGGGGTTTCCTCCTTTCCCCCGGGAGCACTTTTTTTCGCCGCGTCGGGTCTCGGCCCCTGTCCGCCGGGGGAATGGGGTTCCCGGAACCGGCCGGTCACCGCGCAGGTTGACATTCGGGCGATATCCGGGGTAAGGTCGCCGCGACCGGGGAATTTGCCCGGAGGAGCATGCAATGGCAGCCGTAAGCAAGAACTCTCGTACCTCTAGCACCACCCACCGTTTCTATTGCCCCTGCGGAGGCGAGGTCAAGATGAAGACCCTCTTCGAGAACGGCAAGGTCAAGAACACGGCCGAGTGCGAGAAGTGCAAGCGAGTCGAGCGTCGCCCCAGCGACTTCGTTTGATCCGTTCCCGTCCCTCGGGTCGTCAGCGACCGGTAGCGCGAGAAGCCGTCCCCGTGGGGGCGGCTTTCGTTTTGATGCGCCCCGCCGGGGGCTCCACTTGACACGTAAACCTCAACCCTATAATGTAATGCGACCGATCAGACCAGTCTGACGCACTGGGCGCGCACCATCAGGGCGCCCGTTGGAGGAGATACTTTGGCCACGAAGCAGAGTTCCGCCGAGAAGCGGATGAAGCAGGACGAGAAGCGCCGGATTCGCAACAAGAAGGCGAAGAGCAGCATCCGCACCGCCACCCGCAAGGTCGTCGAGGCCGTGCACGCCAAGGAGTCGGACGCCGCGGCTGCCGCCCTCAAGGACACGCTCAAGCAGCTCGACACCGCCGCCGGCAAGGGCATCGTCAAAAAGAACACCGCCGCTCGCAAGAAGTCGCGGCTCCAGAAGTTCTTCAACGCTCTCGGCGCCCAGGCCTGACTGAACGCCGCGGATCTTCCTGATTCGCGGCCTTCGTGTTTCCGGGGAGCCCCCTTGGAGGCTGCATGTCGGATAGGGATACGGACGATCGCGCCCTCGCCAACGGCCGGAAGGCCGGCGGCGCCATGAAGGTCACCAAGGCGGAACTGATCGACGCGCTCCACGAGCGTTCCGAGGTCAGCCGCAAGGAGATCCACGCCCTGATCGACGGCCTGTTCGAGGAGATCAAGTCCTCGATCCTCGGCGGCAAGACCGTCGAGCTGCGCGGTTTCGGCACCTTCGAGGTCCGCATCCGCAAGGGCCGCAAGCGCGCGAGGAATCCCAAGACCGGCGAGCCCGTTTCGGTCGAGGATCATGGCGTGGCCGCTTTCCGTCCGGGCCGCGACCTCAAGAAAGCCGCCTGGAACCTGAAGGCGGTACCCGACAGGTCCGACGCCGACGCCGAATAGATCCCGGAGCCGGGTCGTGAGCCTCGCGCGCGCCGCGCTCCCGACGGCGGTATCCGCCATCCTGCTCGCCCTCTCCCATCCGAACCCGCTCCTCGAAACAGGGGCGGGTTTTGTCGTTTTCATCGCCCTGGCTCCGGCCTTCATGGCCCTGCGCGGAACGCAGGCACGGCACGGCGCCCTGCTCGGCGCGCTCTTCGGCTCCGTCTTCCACGCGCTTTCGAACTACTGGCTGGCGGCCTGGCATCCAGGCGCGCTCGCCTTCGTGGCGGTCTGGGAAGCGGCCTTCTTCGCCGCCCTTTTCGCCGCGCTGGCCTTCCTTCGCGCCCGCTTTCCACGGGCCTGGCCCCTGCTCGTCCCGCTGGCGTGGCTCGCCTGCGAACGGCTGCGCTCGGCCGGTGCCCTCGCCTACCCCTACGGATTCCCCGCCTACGCCCTCTACGGCTTCCGGCCGGCCCTCGGCCTCGCGGCCCGCGGCGGCGTCGAGGCGGTGTCGCTGGCCGTCGCGCTCGCCAACGCGGCGCTGGCCGCGGCCGCCGAGGCCTGGTTGCCCTTCCGTGCGGCTTCCTCGCAGGTCGCCGTCGCGCCAGAGCCCGCCGGCTCGTCCGGACGCCCCCTCCCGTCCGCCGCACCGGGGGCGCGCAACGCCGGCCTTGCGGCGGCAGCGGTTTCTCTTGGCCTGTTTGGGGTTGGCGCGGCTTTTCCTCCCGCAGCTCCGCCGGTCGACGGCACCCTTTCGGTCGCGCTGGTGCAAGCCGCCATCTCCGGCCGCCAGACCGGCGCGGCCGAATACGATCGCGCGGTCGAGCGCCTGCTCGCGCTTTCCCGGAAAGCCGCGGAGAGCGAGCCCGAGCTCATCGTCTGGCACGAGACCGCGGTGGTGCCCGCCATCGATTGGCACCTCCGCTACCGCCGCGATCCTGCCGTCTACAAGGTCGTCCGGAAAGCCTCGGAGGGCATCGAGGCCCTCGGAATCCCGGTCCTGATCGGCACCGGCCGTTCGGAAGGCCCGGGGGGCGATCCCGCGCTCAGGTTGAACTGGAATTCCGCCCGGCTCGCCGTGCCCGGCCTGCCGCCCGCCTACTACGACAAGACGCGGCTCGTGCCCTTCGCGGAGCGCTTCCCCGCCGAGTCCCTCTTCCCGCGCCTCGCCGCGTGGGTCGAACGCGAGCTCGGCTACTTCTGGCAGCCGGGCGCCGGCCCCGAGCCCCTCACGCTGGATGGCGTCAGGATCGCCACGCCGATCTGCTTCGAGGATTCCTTTCCCGACCTCTTCTCGCTCTTCGCCGGGCGTGGCGCCAGCGCCTTCATTCTGCTCACCGACGATTCCTGGGCCAGGTCGGCGTCCATGTCGCGGCAACACCTGGCCATGTCGGCCTTCAGGGCGGCCGAGACGGGGCTCGCCGTGGCGCGGGCCACCGCGGACGGCATCACGGCTGTGCTCGGAGCCGACGGAGCGGTGCTCGCCTCGCTGCCACGCGGCGTCGAAGGCGTCCTGCTCGCGGAACTGCCGCTCGCCGCGCCGGGGTCGGGAAGAAGCGGCGCCGCCGAGCTCGGCGCTTTGATCGGCCGACTCGCGCTGGCCGCCTGCGCGCTCGCGCTCGCATGGTCCGCGGCGCACTCCTTCCGGCTCCCCCGTGCCGGTTCGAAAGGGCTCCGAGGCTTTGCCCCCCGCGGCCTTCGCGGTTGACAACGCATCGGTAGTATAGGAAAATGACCCCCTGAAACGCCGTAATCAGGCGGACTGGGGTGATTCCATGGACGCGAAGAAGCGCATACTCATCGTCGACGACGAGCAGATCAACCTCGAATTCTTCGACGTCATGCTGTCGAAGCTCGGCTTCGAAGTCCGGAAGGCCGAGGACGGGCTCGAAGCCCTCGAGGTCATCCGGAAGCACCGGCCCGACCTCATAATCCTCGACAACGTCATGCCCCGCCTCTCCGGCTGGGAAGTCACGCGGATGCTGAAGACCGAGAGCGAGTACTCTGAATACGCCGACATTCCCATCATCATGTTCTCCGCCATGGACGACGTGAAGGACAAGATCGAGGGCCTTGAACTCGGCGCCGACGACTACATCACCAAGCCCTTCAATTTTGCCGAAGTCCTGGCCCGCATCCGGGCCGTGCTCCGGACCCACGAGCTCATCCACCAGATCGAGCGGCGCGATTCGCGCCTCGACATCTCCGAGGATCTGGCCGACCTGGCGCTCGATTTCGTCGCGGGTTTCCGCGAGGCGCTCGGAAAGGTCGTGGCCGACGCCGACCTGAAATCGCCCGCGGAGTCCCTGACCAAGGTGCTGGACGACGCGAAGCGCGGCCTCGCCAAGCTTGACGAGCTGGACGCCCGGGCGTCATCATTGAGGGCGGAGGCGGAGAGCCTCAAGCGCGGCGAGACCTCGCTCTCCGCGATCCGCAAGCGGGTCAAGGAGCACGTGGCCCAGTAGGAGTCCTCATGATCAGCGAGGCGAAGCGGCAGGTCCTCGACCTGTTCGCGCAGGGCAGGAAGCTCTACAAGCTCATGCGCTTCGACGAAGCGCTCGATTTCTTCGAACGGGCCCTGCGGATCGATCCCGCGGACGGTCCCGCCAACGAGTACCGCAAGCGTTGCAAGCTCTACATCGCGGAGCCGCCGCCCGAAGACTGGGACGGGGTATTCGTGATGACCCACAAGTAAACGGACGGAACATGGCCCGAAACTCCACGGCATCCTCCCGGTACCCCGTCGCCACCACGCTCGGCGAGGGTACGTCCTTCTCCGGCACGCTCGGCTTCTCCGAGAGCCTGCGCATAGCCGGACGCTTCGAAGGCGAGATCGACGCGCGCGGCCTGCTCGTCGTGGACGAGCTCGCCACGGTCAAGGCCCGCCTCGTAAAGGCCTCGAGCGTCGTGGTCGCGGGCGTCGTCCATGCCGACATCGAGGCGGCCGACCGCGTCGAGCTGCTCTCCACCGCCCGCGTGTACGGCAACGTGCGCACCGCCCGCCTCCGCATCGCCGACGGCGTCGTGTTCGAGGGGCGCTGCGAAATGATCCGCGACCCGGACGCATGGGACCCCTTCTCGCCCGCCGCGCGGGAAACGCTCGAGGCGCCGGGCGGCGCGGCCGACAGGCACCCCTCCCGTTGAGCGCGTCCGGGCCGGCCGAGGCTCCGTCCCTTCGCCTGTTCAAGCTGCTCCGCTCCGCCGGGCTCACGGCCGCCTTCGCCGAATCCTGCACGGGCGGGCTCTGCGCGGCGGCCCTCACGGCGATACCCGGCTCGTCCGAGGTCTTCCTCGGCGGCGTCGTTTCCTATTCGAACGAGTCGAAGCGCGAGCTGCTCGGCGTCGCCGACTCGACGCTCGCCCGGCACGGCGCGGTATCGGCCGAGGTCGTGCGCGAGATGGCCAGCGGCGTCCTCGGACGCTTCGGCGCCGATTGCGCGCTCGCGGTCTCCGGCATCGCGGGTCCCGATGGGGGCACGGCCGAAAAGCCGGTCGGCACGGTGTGGATCGGCGCCCGGTTCCGCACTGCGGCCTGCGAGCGCCATTATCGTTTCGACGGAGACCGGGACGCGGTGAGGAACGCCGCGCGGGACGCGGCGCTCGTCCAGCTCGCGACGCTGCTAAGCTCCGGCCACGCTACGGAGCGGTACGGTTCCGATCAAGCTTGACAACCCCGAGGGGTGGGGATATAGTCGATTCCATTCGTGCAGTTCCGCGCCCCTTCCGGCGCGTCGAAGCTCCCCGATCAACGATAAGCGGTTCACTCGTCCGTCGTTCAAGAACCCGGACGTTCCAGGCTGGGTAGTTCGCGCCATTTCCGGATCGAGCCAAAGCCCGCCCCATCCCACGAAACGACAAAGCGACACGGAGTAGTCAATGGCAGTTATCCGCAAAAAGCGCGCGACGAGCGCCGAGGGGGCCATTCCCGAGGAACAGCCGTCCCTCCTCGCAGAGGAGCAGGCCGAAACCGGAGCATCCGAATCCGGGGAGGCCGAGCAGACGGCCGAACCCGGCGAAACGGGGGACTCCGAGCTTGCAGGCGAGC
>JAKLEE010000068.1 GCA_022703215.1 Spirochaetota bacterium
ACGCGCGCGTGCCGGAGGCCGCCCTCAAACGGGCCTTCCCGCCGGAGTTCCTCGGGCGCTTCGACGCCGTGGTGCCCTTCCGGCCCCTGGACCGCGACGATTGCGCGCGCATCCTCTCAGGCCTCGTGGTGCCGCGGGCTTCCGCGCGCCTCTCCGCGGAGCGTGGCGTCTCGCTCGAGCTCGACGACGGACTCCTGTCCGCCGTCACGGAGCGCGGCTACGACCCGGCTACGGGCGCGCGCGGCCTCGAGCGGGCCTTCCAGGCCCTGGTCGCCGTCCCGCTCGCCGCCGCCCTCCCCGCCTGCGAAGGCCCCGGCCGCCTGCTCGGCCGCCTCGGCCCGGACGCCCGCGCGACGTTCGAGTTCGTCCCGGAAGGCGGACTTTACCGCGGGGGCGATGCCGGGTAGTATCGGCCGCATGATCTTCGTCGATCGTCCCGACGCGCGCCGCGTGCGCGGCCTCCACTTCTTCCGCGCCCTCATCCCCTACGTCATGGGCACGCGCGCGGGCTCGGCGGTGTGGCTCTCGCGCGAGGTCGACGTCGAACCGGCCCTGGCCTGGCTCAAGGAGCGCAAGGCCGCCGAGCCCGGGGTGGAATGGTCGCTCTTCTCGCTCGTGCTGGCCGCCGGCGTGCGCACCTTCGCCCGCAAGGATCAGCTCAACACCTACGTCCACCGCCGCGCGCTCTACCGCCGCGACCGCATCGTCTTCTCGTTCATCGTCAAGCCCAACCTCTCCGAGGCTTCCGCCGAGACCGCCGCCAAGGTGACCTTCGCGCCCGAGGACGACGCGCGCGCGGTGGCCCGCAAGGTGCAGGAGGCGGTCGCGGCCGCCCGCGCGGGCAAGCCCGGGCTCGCCGAGCCGGTCATGGACGCGCTCCACCGCGTGCCCGGCCTCAAGAGCCTCGGCATCGGCGTCTACCGCGCGCTCGACGCGCTCAACCTCGCGCCCTCCGAGCTCATCCGCGCGGATCCGCTCCAGGCCTCCGCGGTCTTCGCCAACCTCGGCTCGATCGGCCTCGACGCGCCGGTCCACCACCTCTACGAATGGGGCTCTGCCAGCGTCTTCGTCTCGGTCGGGCGCATCGCCCCGCGCTGGGTTCCCGGCCCCGACGGCAAGCCCGTCCGCCGCCGCCACCTCGGCCTCACGGTCTCCGTGGACGAGCGCATCGCGGACGGCATCTACTTCGCCCACGCCGCCGCCCTGTTCCAGCGCCTGCTCCGGAGGCCCGAGCTGCTCGACCGGCCCCCGGAGCCGGAAACCGACGACGGGTCCGCCCCAGACGGAGACGCGAGCGCCGCGGCTTCCTGAAAGGCCGCGCTCCGCACCGGAACGCTTGCGTCCCCGCCCGGGGCGTCATAAACTTGATGGACCTGAAGGGGAGGATCATCCGCCATGCAGAAGCACGTGTTCATGGAAGTAGAGCGTTTCTGGCGCATCATCGAATTGGTGAAATTCCGGCGCACCAAGGGCGTCGCCTTCGACATCGTCCCCATGGAGCTCCTGCCGCGCATCGACGGCATCGACCGGGTCATCCATGAGGAAAGCGCGATCTCGCCGGGAGCGGTCGGTCAGGTGGACCGGCCCTGGTACCTGCATCCGGACCAGGAGGACAACCTGATCGTCCTCTCCGGCACGCGCACGGTCGACATCTTCACGCTGGAGCACCGCCGCGTGGAAACCTTCGTCGTCGAGCCGCAGCGCATCCTGAAGGGCGGCGAGCTCATCTACGAGGGCCCCGCCATGCTGGTCTGGCCCCGCAACGTCTTCCACCGCATCGAGTCGGGGCCCCACGGCTCGGCCAGCCTCAACTTCGCGGTCCGCTCCGAGGGCTTCGACATCCGCACCAATTTCTCGATCTACGAGCTCGACACGGCGAGCGGCGCCTATCGCGTCATCCGCGAGGGCCACAAGGACCAGTTCCACGACTAAGCTCTCTGGGGCAGAACCCCTTTCGTTTCGAGCGAAAGGGTTCCTTCACCAGGCTCAGCGGAGGGCGAGCCAGAGGGCGGAGAGGGAGGCTAGCAGGGCGAGGATGGCGGCGGCCCAGACCCAGGGCGCGAGCGGAGCGGCCGGAACGACGGGAACGGCCGGCGCCGCCTGAACGGGCTCGGATGCCGACTCGTCGATCCAGCCGCAATCGGGGCAGCCGCGCCGGAAATCGGAGAGGCCGCCCGTATGTCCGCAGCGGGGGCAGCGCACCGAGGTGAAGATGCGTCCGCACTCGGGGCAGCGCTCGGCCGTCCTGGAGACCTCGGTGCCGCAGGAGTCGCAGAAGAAGCGTTGCTTGGTCACGGAACCGGCCGTCGGCTTCAGTCGCCGCCGGAAGGACCGGACGGCGCTGCGGTGGCGGACGCCGCGGGGGCGGCGGAGGCGGGGCTTGCGGCGTTACCGTCGGACTTCTTGCCGGCACCCTTAGGGGCGGCGGCGTTGGAGCCCTTGGAATCGTTCACGTAGAAACCGGAGCCCTTGAATATGACGCCCATGCCGCCGTTGATCACGCGCCGGACCCGGCCCGAGCAGGCGGGGCAGACCTTGATCGGCTCTTCGGACATGCTCTGGTTCTTCTCGAAGGAGTGGCCGCAGTCGGCGCATTCGTACTCGTAGGTTGGCATCGGTGGCGGACCTCGCGCGACGTGTCGTTGTGTCGTTGTAAGGCGAATATACCTGAAAACCTGAGCTCCCGTAAAGTCCGGCGCGCGGGCAAGCTTTCCGCTTGCGGGCGCGGGCGGGGGGGGCTACAATGCGCGGAAGTTCCGCGCGCGCGGAACAGGAGGGACCCGACCGTGACGCGAACCCTACGCACGCCTACACCGATCGTCGCGCTCATCGCGCTCGCCCTCGCAGCCGGACTGACGGGTTGCGCGGCCGGCCCCGACGTGGATTCCAAGGCGCTCAACAACGTCCTGCCGGCCAAGCCCAAGCCTTTCGATCCGGCCAACGCCACGGACCTCTACACCAACACGATACTCAACGTGGCCTACGAGGGCCTGTTCCAGTACAAGTACCTGACCGACACCTACGAGCTCGAGCCGCTACTCGCCGACGGCATGCCGGTCGTCTCGGCGGACGGTCTCACCTATACGTTCAAGATCCGCCGCGACGCCTTCTTCTACGATCCGCAGAAGGAGGTCTTCCCCCAGGGCAAGGGCCGCGCGGTGAAAGCCTCCGACTTCGTGTTCGCCCTCAAGCGCCTCGCCGACCCCGCCGTCAAGTCCGGCGGCTGGTGGCTCTTCTCCGGCTTCATCCGGGGCCTCGACGACTGGGCCGCCGCCATCGAGTCCGGCACGGCCGACTACGAGACTCCCGTCGCCGGGCTCAGGGCGGAGGATGACCAGACCTTGGTCGTCACCCTCGTCAAGCCCTACCCGCAGATCCTCTACGCCTTCGCCATGGGCTTCACCTTCGCCTATCCGCCCGAGCTGCTCGCGACCTACGGCGAGGACTGGATCAACCACATGGTGGGAACCGGCCCCTACTACTTCGACGAGCTGGATTCCATACTCGGCACCCAGTACGTTTTCAAGCGCACACCAGGATGGCGCAACGAGAGCTACCCGACCCTCGCGGACATCGGGCCGCGCGCTCGCGCGGCCGGTCTCGACCAGGACGTTGGCAAACGGCTCCCGCTCGTGGGCACGGTCAACTACCACGTCATCCAGGAAGGCTCGACGCAGTGGCTCAAGCTGATGACCGGCGAGCTCGACTCCTCGGGCATCCCGACCGAGCAGTTCGACCGCGCGGTCGAGAACAACGAGCTGGCCCCCAAGTTCCGCGCCATCGGCCTCTGGCTCGACATCAACCCGCGGCTGGACGTCACCTACGACTTCTTCAACATGGAGGATCCGGTCTGGGGCGCGCCGAACCCGAACGGAACCCTGCTCCGCCTCGCGGTCCAGGCCGCCATACCCCGCGACCAGGTCATCAAGATCTTCTACAACAACGCCGCCCTCGCGGCGCAGACCCTGATACCCCCGGGGCTCGGCGGCTACGACCCGACCTGGAAGAACCCCAACGCGGACTTCAATCCCGAGAAGGCCCGGACCCTCATCGCGCAGGCCGGCTACGCCTTCCGCGACACGCCGCAGGGCCGGCGCGCCTTCGCGCCCGACGGCACGGCCCTGAGCCTGACCTACGAGTCGAGCGGCAACTCGACCCTGAGCAAGGAATGGGCCGAGTTCTACAAGAAATACCTGAACGACGTCGGCATCGAGGTCGAGATCGTCCTGCAGGACTTCCCGACCTTCCTCTCCAAGGTCGACCAGCACGTGGCGCAGTTCGGCGGCCTCGGCTGGGGCGCCGACTATCCGGACGCGCAGAATTTCCTCCAGATCCAGTACGGCCCGAACGCCGCGCCGGGACCGAACAATGCCAACTATTCGAATTCCGCGTACGACCGGCTCTACGAGCGGGCGGCCGTCATGCTGCCGGGTCCCGAGCGCGACGCGCTCTACACCGAGCTCTCGCGCATGCAGGCCGCCGACGCCGCCTTCCTGCCCAAGTCGCATCGCCTCTCGTACCGCATCATCCATCCCTGGCTCAGGAACTACTTCTTCCGCGACGTGGGCGCAGGCTACGACAAGTACCGCGACATCGACCCGGTGCTGAAAGAGGTCACCATCCGCGAGCTCGCCACGGCGGCGCGCTAGGCTCGCCGTCACCGCGGCGCGCCAGGCTCACTGCCACGGCGGCGCGCTTAGCCCACCGTCGGTGGCGCGCCAGGGCGCCCGCCATCACGGGTCCGCCGGGGATAGCGGGCGAACGGAATAAAAAAAGGGACGTACGGCCCGCGCCGATACGTCCCTTTCCTTTTACGCCCAAACTCCGCCGCGCGCCGCCTTCCCGGCCCCCGCGCGCTCACCGGACTGGCGCCGTCGCCGCTCCGTGCGAGGCCGGGCAGCCTCAGTCCTCCGCTTTGGTCAGCAGTTCGTACACGCGCTCGGTCGAATCCGCCGCCAGGACCGACTCGCGCAGCTCCTGGCTCTTGAAGCGGGCGCTGAAGTACGAGAGGGTCTGCAGGTAGTAAGCGTGCTGGTTGTAGGCCGCGGCGATCATGAAGAGGATGCGCACGGGACTGTCGTCGAAGCTGGCGAAATCCTGGATGTCCACCTGGCTGACGCCCACGGCAGCCACGAGGTCGGTCACCGACGAAAGCCTCACGTGGGGTATGGCGATGCCCCGGCCGATGGCCGTGCTCATGAGCTCCTCGCGACGCAAGAGCTCGGACACGAGCTCCTGCCTGCTCTTGATCTGGGGCGCGGTGGCGAGCTTCTCGGCCAGCGCCACGAGGGCGTCGCGCTTCCGCGAATGGTTCAGGAACACGACGCGGTCGGGCGAAAGGATGTGGCCGACCTGGACGGTGCCGAAGGTTCCCGCGGGCCGGTTCGACGAAAGCCGCTCGTTGACCCAGCGCTCGATCTCGGACTTCTTGAAGCGCCAGACCGTCCCGATCTTGCCCGAGGGAATCTCCCCCTTCTGGGCCCAGTCATAGACGGTGCGTTCGGAAACGCGCAGGTAACGGGCGACTTCTTCGATGGTCAGGATATCGTCGTCCATGCGTCACCCCCTCAACCTTTGCAAGATATGTCATGATTCTTCAACAAACGGGAAGCGATGTCAAGTGTCAAGCCGGTCTACGCGTCGAGGCCGGCTCAGGAACGCCCTTCGTCGCCGTCGGAACCGGCATCCCCTACCTCGAAGCCTTCGCCCTCGTCCTCCTCGAGCGCCATCCGGATCTCCGCGGCGCCGAAGCCGACAGCCCTGAGCCGTGAGCGCCGCTCGGCTTCATCGCGGCGCGCGAGCTTGCCCGAGCAGAGGTCGCGGATCGCCCGGGCGCGCTCATCGGGACCGAACAGGCGCGCGAGGGCCGCGCGCGCGAGCTCGCCGTCCACCCCGCGCGCGAGCAGGCCGGAGAGCAGCTCGGCGGGCCCCTTGCCGCCCCGCGCCACGCGCGAGCGGACCCAGGCTTCCGCGTAGCGCTCCGCCGACAGGGCGCCCTCGGCCTCGAGCAGCTCGAGGGCCAGCTCGACAGCCTCGTTCGGGAAGTCCCGGGCGGCCAGCTTGCGCGAGAGGAGGAGCCGGGTGTGCTCGGCCCGCGCCAGGAGCTCCAGGCCCTTGTACGCGGCGCGGCTCGCCTCGTCGGCGCGTCCGAGCGCGTCCCGCCAGGCCTCGTCCAGGACCTGCCCCGGCGCGGGAAAGGAAGGATCGCCGCGCAGGGCCTCGAGCGCGTCCGCGCGGACATAAAAAGAGAGGCCCCCGGCCGCGCCGATACGCGCGGTGCCGAAGGCCCCTTTCTCGACGGAGACGACGCGGACAGCCTCGCCGCCCGTATCGTCGTCCACGGTTGTTAGCGCTTGGAGAACTGGAAGCGCCTGCGGGCTCCCCGCTGTCCGTACTTCTTGCGCTCGACCATTCGCGGGTCGCGCGTCAGGAAGCCGTTCGCGCGGAGCGCGACGTGGTTGGACTCGTCGAACTGCGCGAGCGCGCGGGCGATGCCGTGGCGGCAGGCGCCGGCCTGGCCGACGGGTCCGCCTCCGAGCACCGTGATGACGATGTCGAACTTGTTCTCGCTGGCGGTGGCGACGAGCGGGGCGCGGACGCCCATGACCAGCTCGCTCAGGTGGAAGTACTTGTCCAGCTCGATGCCGTTGACGAGGACCTTGCCCGCGCCGTCGCGGAGGTAGACGCGCGCCACGGAGGTCTTGCGGCGTCCGGTTCCGATTCCGAGGTTCTTGACCATTCTGCGTCCTCTCTAGAGTTCGAGCGCGACAGGCTGCTGCGCGGCGTGCGGATGGGTCGGGCCGGCGTAGACCTTCACGTTCTTGTAGAGCTTGCGTCCGAGGGGACCCTTCGGGAGCATGCCCTTGATGGCCAGCTCGAGGGGCTTGGCGCCGTGGCGGGTGACGAGCTCGGCGAAGGTGTTCTCCTTGAGCCCGCCCGGGAACCCGGTGTGGTGGTAGTACATCTTGTCATCGTACTTGCGTCCGGAGACCTGGATCTTCTCGGCGTTGACGATGACGATGAAGTCCCCGCACTCCTGGTGGGGGGCGAAGAACGGCTTGTTCTTCCCGCGGAGCATCGAGGCGACCTTGGCGGCGACGCGGCCGAGGCGCTTGCCCTCGGCGTCGATGACGTACCAGGAGCGGTCAGCCTCTTCCGGTTTGACGTAGGTTGTCTTCATGGTATCTATAACCTTCACCTTGCCAGGAAAGTGTCCTGAATTGTGGGTTGCATAATCCCATAGATGGGAAAACGTGTCAATACGGCAGGGACGCCCTTCCAGGCCTCGAGGCGGAACCGCCGTCCCGCCCCGGGCGACGGCCTACTTGCCCTGCTTCGCTTCCGCGGCGGAGTCGGCCGCCTGCCGGGCCTCCTCGGCCTCTTCCTTCTTCGCCTCGATGCGGTCCTTGATGTCCGCCACGCCGATGAAGGCCGCCACGAGTCCGATCAGGGCCGCCATGACGGGCACCGAGCCGCGCAGGAAAGCGAGCACGTCCTGCCACCAGGCGAGGGGGCCGGGAACGATCGCGAAGACGGCGAACGCGATGAACAGGATTCCGACGATGAGGGCGATCATGGGCAGCTTTCCTCCGGGCCCGCCATATCCGGCGCGGCTCCGCCTAATACAATACTGACGGCGGCGTCCGCGTCAAGCTCGCGGCTTCCGCGCTCCTTGTCCCGACAGGTTCCGGCCGCCTATACTGCGCCTTTACGGGCCCCGGCCGGGGCGCCGTCCATCCTTCCCGGAGGCTTCCATGATCGGTAACGGCGCCCTGGCGCTCTTCAAGCTCAAGCCCGCCGTCGTCTCGCTCGAGGGCGACAAGGCGGTGCTGAAATTCGCCGACGGTTCGACGCTGAAGGTCCGCCCGAAGGATGCCGAGTCCGTGCACCCTGGCCCCGTGGACAAGGTGCCCGCGCCGAGGGCGGACGGCGACTTCGAGACCGCCTGGCAGATGGCGGAGGGCGGCGACTTCGACCTGGAGGGCCTTTCGGAACTCGTTTTCGGAGAATTCACGCCCGCATCCGCGCTGGCCTGCCGTCTCGAGGCGGAAAGCGGCGAACGCTTCCGCCTGCTCGAGGGGCGCTACACGGCCGTCGACGCGGAAGCCCGCCGTCGCGAGGCGGAAAAGCGGGAGCGCAAGGAAGGCGAGGCCGCGGAGCGGGCGGCCTTCGTGGCGAGGGCCCGCAAGGGCGTTCTGGCCGAGGGCGACGAGCGCTGGCTCGGCGAGCTCGAAGCCTTCGCGCTCGGGCTCTCGCCCCGCTCGAAGCTGGCCGCCGAGCTCGGCCTCAAGGACGAGCCGGAAGCGGCGCACGCCTGGCTCCTCAAGACCGGACGCTGGGACGCGGCGGTCGACCCCTGGCCGAGCCGCTCGGGGCTGCCGCTCAAGGCTCCCGACCTCGAGCTCGGCCCCGACGACGATTCGGGCCGCGTCGACCTCACCGCCCTCGAGTCCTGGGCCATCGACAACGCCTGGAGCCATGACCCCGACGACGCGGTGGCCTGGGACGGGAAGGCCGCCTGGATCCACGTGGCCGACCCCGCGAGCGCAATCGGCGCCGATTCGCCGGCCGAGCGGGAGGCCGCCGACCGCGGCGGCACCCTCTACCTGCCCACGGGCTCGATACCCATGCTGCCGGACGCGGCGCTCGAGCGCTTCGGGCTCGGGCTTTCCGAAACCTCGCGCGCCCTCTCGATCCGCGTCGAGCTCGGGACCGACGGCGAGGTCGGCGCGGTCGAGATCATGCCTTCCTTCGTGAAGGTGCGCCGCTCGAGCTACGCGGAGGCCGACGCCTTCCTCGGTTCGGGGCCCCTGGCCGCCCTCGACGCCCTGGCGCGCGCGCGCGAGGCCTGCCGCTCGGCGGCGGGCGCCGTCGACATCGACATACCCGAAACGCGCGTCTGGGTGGACCGCTCCTCCGGAAAGAGCGAGCCGCGCGTCGAGCTGCCGACCAAGGCGCGCTCGCAGGCCCTGGTGCGCGAGCTCATGGTGCTCGGCGGCGAAGCAGCGGCGCGCTGGGCCTTCGAGCGCGGTCTGCCCTTCCCCTACTACAGCCAGGAGGCACCCTCCGAACCCGGGGAACTCCCGGACGGCCTCGCGGGCGAGTTCGCCAAGCGCCGCCTGATGCGCGGCGGCATGGCCGGCACCCTGCCCCGCGCCCACCGCGGCCTGGGGGTGAGCTTCTACGCCCAGGCGACGAGCCCCTTGCGACGCTACGCCGACCTGCTGGCGCACCGCCAGATCCGCGCCGCCCTCGCCGGACGCCCGCCCCTGCCCGCCGACGAGGTGTCCGAGCGGCTGGCGCGGGCCGCCGCGGCCGGCGCCCTGCTCAGGCAGGCCGAACGCGCGAGCGAAGCCCACTGGACCCTGGCCTGGCTCGCGGCGCGGCCCGGCATCGAGCTGGACGGCGTGGTGGTCGGCTCCGGATCCTGGGGGCTTTCCGCCTTCATCCCGGCCATCGGCCTCGAGACCCGCGTCAAGGGAACGGAGCTCGGGCTCAACGCCGCCGTCCGGCTCAGGCTGAGCGGGGTGGACCTTCCGAAGCGCGAGGCGCGCTTCCAGCCCGTCGGCTAGCCGGGCCCGCCCCGCGCCGCCCCGCCAAGGCGACGCGATCGGGCAGCCCGCCGCCCCGACCGGAAACCGCGACCCGCCGCCTCGGGGAAGGTCGAAGCGAGCCCCCCGCCCCGGCGCCCATTCTCCCCCACCCCCTCTTCCTTTCCCCCGTTCGCCTTCCCTCTTCTCTTCTTCTCCCTCCTCCCTGCGTCGCTTCGCTCCGCTTTCGGCAAGGAATGGATTGTAGCGCGCGCTCGTCGCGCGCTTCCTCATCCGTGTCTCCGTGCCTCCGTGGTGCTTTATTGCGCAAACGCTTTCCGCCGGACTCGTTGACGCGCGGCGGCGCCCGTGTCTATGCTTCCTTCAATTATGGAGCACAAGGACTACCGCCTCGCGGCGATCATGTACACGGACATCGTCGGCTTCTCGCGGATGATGGAGAAGGACGAGTCGGCGACCCTCAAGCTCCTCTCGTACCACAACGCCCTGGTCACGGAGATCGCCGAGCGGCGGCACGGGACCATCATCAAGACCATCGGCGACGCCTTCCTGGTGGACTTCCGCAACACGGTGGAGGCGCTCCAGTGCGCCATCGAGATCCACGAAAAACTCTACGCCTACAACCTGGAACACCGCGGGATGCCCTTGCTCCTGCGCATCGGCGTCCACCTCGGGGACATCTGGTTCTTCGAGAACGACGCGCTCGGCGAGGGCATCAACATCGCGGCCCGTCTCCAGTCGCTGGCGCGGCCCGGGACCATCTGCATGAGCCAGGACGTGTACAACCTGGTGCTCAACAAGCTGGACTTCCGCGCCGAGAAGCTCGGCAAGGTCTCGCTCAAGAACATAACGAAGGAAATCCACGCCTACGAGATAGCCACGCCCAACGTGGAATTCGACCCGAAGCGCGACGAGCCCCGGCCCGGCTACCCGATCGGCGCCGCGGGTCTTTCCGGCGAGGAAGCCAAGGCCCTGGAGCTGGCGCCTTCCCCCTCCGCCGCCGCGCGCAAGGTGGACGGCGAGGCTTCGGGCCAGGCCGTGCGCGGCTACGGTCCCGGCGCCTCGGCCGACGTCCTCGAGGAGGTGCGCAAGGCCGTGCTCGAGGAAACGAGGACGCTCGGGCGCCGCATGAGCGTGGGCGAGGCGCTCTCGAAGTACGGCGACCGCGGGGTCGAGGCCAAGGAGGCGATCGCCGCCCTGGTCGACAAGGGCATCGTCGCGCGCGACCGGCCCGCGGCCACCAAGGCGGGCTTCGACGGAGAGGCGCTCGGGCGCGACATCGAGCGCGCGGTCTCCGGCATCGTCGACGCCATCGAGTACGGCATACGGAAGAGCTCGGGACGGCCCGGAGCGGCGGGGGCCGCGCCCACGGGCCGCGGTGCGGAAATCGCCACAAGGATCGGCGAGCTGGCGGGGCGCGCGGTAGAAAAGGCCGAGCGCCACGCGGAGCGCGAGGCGGCCCGCCACGGCCGCAGGGCGGAGGGACTCGTCGAGGAAGCCCGTCGCCGGGTCGAGGACGAGACGCTCGAGACCCATAAATGGGACAAGGAGCTCAAGGACTCCGACTACTTCAAGCCGGGCCGCGAGGACAGGGCCTTGAGCTTCGGCGAGTACCGGGACGCCCTCGAGGAGCGGAGCCGCAAGACGGTCGGCGGTCTCGTCGGCAACGCGCTTTCCTTCCTCGGCGTCAACGCCTTCCTCTGGTACCTCAACCTCGGCATGGCCGGGGGCGGGGTCGGCCTCGCGGGCCTGCCCGACGCGCTCCAGGGGCAGGGGCCCTTCCTCTGGGCCGCCATCGTGACGGCGGGCTGGGGCACGGGCGTCGTGGCCAACATCTTCGCGGCCTTCCGCGCCCGCGCCAAGGCCCGAGACGCGGAAAAGCTGCCGGAGCTCGGGGAGGAGTCGCTCGACGCGCTCCGCAAGCTCAACCGCGTCAAGGACTCGATGGCGCGCCACAACGCCAGCATCCTGACCGTGCCGCTGCTGCTCGCGGTCATCAACCAGGTGACGACGCAGCTGGCGCCGCCCTGGTTCCTCATACCATCGGCCATCATGGCCATCTCGTGGCTCTCGCACGCCGTCACCTACGGCATGACGAAGCGCCGCCTCGAGCGGAAGCTCTGGGCGACGCTCGGCGCGAAAAACCGGGCGGAAGCGCTGCGCTCCGCCGGGAAGGCGCGCGCCGCGGGAGCGGACGCGGGTCCCTACGCCTCGCTGCTCGCCGAGGCCGCGCAGGCCCGCGACGCCCTGGTGGCGCAGATCAAGGCGGCCGGCAGCGAAGCACCCTTCGACGCGGACATGATCCCCTCGCTCGACCAGTACGTCGAGCAGGTGGCCCTGCTCGCCAAGACCGTCAACGAGATCGACGCCATCGTGGACTCGGTGCCGATGCAGGACCTCTCGAAGGACAAGGCCGAGCTCGTCGCGAAGCTCGAACGCGCCGGGTCGGACTCGCTCAAGGGCGAGTACCGCTCGTCCATCGCCGAGATCGAGAAGCAGGAAGCCTCGTTCCGCGACCTGCAGGACCAGAAGGAAGTGCTGGGTCTCCGGCTCAGATCCTCGGTGAACCAGCTCAAGCAGATGCGCCTCGACCTGGCGCGGCTCCGCACCGCCCCCGGCGTGCCCGGCGACGCGGCGCTCAAGATGG
>JAKLEE010000069.1 GCA_022703215.1 Spirochaetota bacterium
GGCCGAGCGTCGCGAGCGGAGCCTCGCCTTCCGTGCGGATCGAATCGCCGTAGCTGATCAGCATGACTTCGCCGAGCCCGGGCGGAGCGGAAGGGGCCGGCCGGCGCCGCGTCCCCAGTCGTTCCGCGCACGCGTCCACCAAGGTTTCCAGGCGGCGGGAGACCGCTTGAGCGCGCGCTCCGTAGAGCGTGGCGAGCAGGGCTTCCGCCCGCTTCAGGCTAGCGCTTTCCATCGATCGCTTCTCCCCGCGCGAGGCGCGCTCCTCGTCCGTACAGTTCCACCTCGGGCGTCGCCAAGGACCGAGCGGGCGGCCGCCGCGATCGGCCCGCCGGCGCCAAACCGGCGGGCGCTTCGGGGAGCAGGCCCGCCGACGCCCGGTCTAGCGGCCCTCCAGCAGCTTGTTCGCGAAGGCGACGTCGCGTCGCAGGGTCTCGATCTGCAGGGTCTTGTCGGCGCTCTCGTGCTCGAGCGTCGCGAGCCGGTTCTCAAGCTCCCTGACCTTGCGCTCGAGCTCCGGCGCATTGCCGCGCGGCCGCTTCGAGGTGAGGATTCCCATGATGGGGATCGAGATTCCCGCCATCGTGATGGCGAAGATCATCCAGACGATAAGCCTTCCGAGTTCCATGTCCCGTTCCTTTTCCGGCCGCCTAACGCGCCGATGTCCCGCCTGAAGCGCGCCCCGTCGAAGTCGACGGCGGCCGCCAGGGCGAGCCCGTTCTCCCGGGCGCGCGCGGAATCCGCGCCGAGCCCGACCGCGGCGAAGCAACGCCCGCCGCCGGTATGCAAAATACCATCGGAAGCGCGCGTCGTCGAGGCGTGGAACATTAGGCCCCGCGGATTTTCCGCCTCCGGCAGCGAGCGGACGGCGATGCCCTTCGGGTACGGCCCGGGGTAGCCCGGCGCGGCCACGACGAAGCCGCAGGCCGCGCGTTCCGGCCGCGATTCGAAGGCGCGGACCAGCGCCGGATCGAGCCTGCCTTCCGCCGCGCCCCGGAGCAGTTCGCCGAAGCCTTCCGGAAGGATCGGCAGCAGCGACTGCGTCTCGGGGTCGCCGAAACGGACATTGTACTCGAGCAGCTTCGGCCCCGAGGCCGTGACCATGACGCCGAGGAAGACGACGCCGCGATAGGCGAGCCCTTCCGCCGACATGCCCGAAAAGGTCGGCTCGACGAGCCTGGCGCGAATCGAATCCATGAGAGCGAGGTCCGCCCGCGGCTCCGGCGCCACCGCGCCCATGCCGCCCGTGTTGGGACCCGCGTCGCCCTCGTAGGCCTTCTTGTGGTCGCGCGCGGCGGGGAGCAGGGCATATTCCTTCCCGTCCGAGACGCCGAAGACCGAGAGCTCGAAGCCCTCGAGGAATTCCTCCGCGAGGAGCTCGTCGTCCGCCAGGACCGAGCGGCCGAAGGCGAGAAGCTCGGCCGGGTCGTCCGACTCGAGGACGCCCTTGCCCGCTGCCAGGCCGCTCTTCTTGAGCACGAGCCGCCCCGGGTTTGCGGCCACGAAGCGCTCGAGCTCCGTCCCCGCTCCCGGGCCCGAAAAGCGGGCGGTGCGCGCGCAGGGAATGGCGCGCCGCTCCATGAAGGCGCGCGCGAACGATTTGCTGGACTCGAGACGCGCAGCCGCGGCGCCGGGGCCGAAGCAGGGCAGGCCTGCGGCGCGCAGGGCGTCAGCCACGCCCGCGACGAGCGGCGCCTCGGGGCCGACCACGACGAGCTCCGTCCCCGTTTCGCGCGCGGCCGCGACGACGGCGGCCGGGTCTTCCGGATCGAACGGGAGGTTCCGCGCGCCGCGCAGCTCGGCCGTACCGGCGTTGCCCGGCGCGCACAGCATCTCGTGGCCCTCGCGCGCGAGTTTCCAGGACAGTGCGTGCTCGCGGCCGCCTGAACCGAGCACCATGACCTTCATCGCGTCACTCCTTCATCGGGCGCGAGGCCGGACGCCGGGCTGGACTTCGCGCCGCTCCGCGAGGCGTCCATCCGGTCGAGCAGCTCGAGCGCGACGGACGGATAAAGTTGGTGTTCGAGCTCGTGGACGCGCGCCTCGACCTCCTCGAGCGTCGCGCCGGGCCAGCGCCGGAACTTCAACTGCGCGATGACCGTTCCCGTGTCCATGCCTGAGTCGACGTAGTGGACCGTGACGCCGAATTCCTCGGCGCCGGCTTCGAAGGAGCGCCGGACCGAGTCGACGCCGGGCCAGGCGGGCAGGACCGAGGGGTGCACGTTGACGAGCCTTCCCGCCCAATTTTCCACGAAGGCCGGCGAGAGCAGGCGCATGAAGCCCGCGAGCGCGACGAGCTCAGTCCCCGCTTCCGAAAGCGCCGATGAGAGCTCGGCTTCGGCCTCCTCGCGCGACCGGCCCGCCCAGGTGACGTGGCGCGAGGGGATGCCGAGCCGCACGGCCCGTTCGCGCGCGTACGCGTCCTTCCGGTCATGGACGAGGAGGACGAGCCGATGCGCGCTCCCCTCGAGCGCGCGCGCGAGCGCCTCGAAGTTCGAGCCGTTGCCCGAGGCCAGGACCGCCAGCTTCGCCAAGGCCGCCTTCCCCCGCCCGCTCAGCGCCGGACCAGGCGGCCCATGCGGAAGCAGGCGATGCCGCGTCTCCGGGCGAAGTCCAGCACTTCGTCCGCCGCCCCGCGCGGCACCACGAACGCGATGCCGACGCCGAGGTTGAAGACGCGGCGCATTTCCTCCTCGCCCACCTTCCCGCCTTCCCGGATCTTCCGGAAGATGTCCGGCCTCGGCCAGTCCCAGCTGAAATCGCCGCGAAGCTCCGGCGGTATGACGCGGTCGAAATTCCCTTCGAGCCCCGAACCGGTGATGTGCGCCGCCGCGAGGAGCTTCCCCGTCGTCATGAGGTCCATGAGCTCGCGCACGTAAATGCGCGTGGGCGTGAGCAGTTCCTCCCAGGTCGCCTTGTCGTCGGGGTCGACGCACTTGCGGGCCAGCGAGTAGCCGTTGGAATGCACGCCCGAGGAGGGCAGGCCCAGGATGGCGTCGCCCTCGCGGATGATTTCCAGCTTCGGCAGCATCTCGGCCCTCTCGACAAGCCCGAGGCAGAAGCCCGCGAGGTCGATGTCGTCGGCGCCGTAGACGTCCGGCATCTCCGCGGTCTCGCCGCCGGTGAGCACGCAGTCCGCCTGCTCGCAGCCGGCCACCACGCCCTTGATGACATCGCGGAGCACGCCCTCGCGTATCTTCCCCGTCGCGATGTAATCGAGGAAAGAGATTGGCTTGCAGCCGCACACGGCCAGGTCGTTCACGTTCATGGCCACGAGGTCGATGCCGATGGTGTCCCAGCGCCCGAGCTTCTTCGCGACGAGCAGCTTGGTGCCCACCCCGTCGGTGGTCGAAAGCAGGACCGGTTCCTTCCATTTCGACGCGTCGATCGGGAGGCCGCCCGCGAAGCCGCCGAGGCCCTTCGAAACGGCCCTGGAAGGCAGGCCCTTGATGAAGTCGGCGAACTCGTCGCCCTTGCGCATGTCCACGCCGGCTTTTTCGTAACTGTCGATGGCCATCGAACATCCCTCCCGCCGCCAGTCCGGCGGGAACGGAACGGGATGCCGGGGAGCGCCGCCGCGCCGCTCTCCGCCCGCGTCGCGCCTAGGTCCGGCCGGCAGCCGCCGCGTCGAGGACGCCGCATTTCCCGGCCGCGCCGCCCCGCACGGGGCAGGGGTGACGGCCGTCGAAGCAGGCCTTGCACCACCCCTCCGTTCCGAGCGCCTCGCCGAGGCGCTCGAGGTCCAGGAAGCGGCAGGAATCCGCCCCCACGAAGTCCGCGATGCCCTCGGAATCGAGCCGGTTGGACACGAGCTCCTCGCGGGTCGGTATGTCGATGCCGTAGTAGCAGGGCCACCTGAGCTCGGGGCTGGCCAGGCGGAGGTGCACTTCCTTCGCGCCGGCCTCCTTGAGGAGCCGCACGATGGCCTTGCTGGTGGTGCCGCGCACCAGGCTGTCGTCGATCATGACGACGCGCTTGCCTTCGAGCACCTCTCGCACGGGGTGGAGCTTCATGCGCACCGCGAGCTCGCGGTCGGCCTTGGTCGGCATGATGAAGGAGCGTCCCGCGTAGTGGTTTCGCGTCAGCCCGAATTCGAAGGGAAGGCCGCGGCGCGCGGCGTAGCCCATGGCGGTCAGGGTCCCCGAGTCGGGAACGGGAACGACGACGTCAGCCTCGACCGCGTCGTCCTCGGCGAGGGCCGCGCCGAGGAGCCTGCGCGCCTCGTGCACCGAGCGGCCGAACACGCGGCTGTCGGGCCGCGCGAAATAGATGAGCTCGAATACGCAGCGGGAGAGCACGCCTTCAGGCTCGAAAAGCCGCACCGAGCGCATGCCGCTCCCGTCGATGACGACGCATTCGCCCGGCTCGACCTCGCGCTCGAACTCGACGCCGAAGGGATGCAGGGCGCAGGTCTCGCTCGCGACATACCAGACCCCGTCCTTGCGCGCCACGTGGAGGGGACGGAAACCGCGCGGGTCGCGGATGGCGAGGAGCTGGTCGTCCCAGAGCAGGGCCAGGCTGTAGGCGCCCTCGAGGGGGCCGAGCGCGTCGCGGAGCACGTCTTCCATGCCCGAGGCCTTGGAGCGGCTGATGCGGTGCAGGATGAGCTCGGAGTCGGCGGCGGTCTGGAAGATGGCGCCCTCGGCGGAAAGGGCGGCGCGGATTTCCGCCGCGTTGGAGATGTTGCCGTTGTGCGCCAGCGCGATGCGGCCTTTGGTGCACTCCACCGCCAGGGGCTGGGCGTTGCGGAGGCCCGACCCGCCCTCGGTCGAATAGCGCACGTGCCCCACGCCGGCGGCTGAGGGTGCGCCCGAAAGCCAACGCTCCCGCGCCTCGGCCACCATGCCCTCGCGGCGGTCGGCCAGGTGGCGCCCGTCGGGCATGAGCGTGGCGATGCCGGCGCTCTCCTGCCCGCGGTGCTGCAGGGCGAAGAGCATGTAGAAGAGACGCTGGCTCAGGTCGACGGGGGAAGGCGCGCGCACGCCGGCGACTCCGCAATAGTGGCCGAGGGCGTCTCCGGAGCCGGGACGTTCGGCGGGAACTCGGGCGCGCACGGGCGTTTCTAGCACGGTCCCGGAAAGGGCGTCAAGCTCGGCCCTCCGCGGAACCCGTCGGGGGACTAGGACGAAAGCGGCAGGTCGACGTCCAGATCCGGTCCGGGCTCGGGAACGGCGGCGGGCGCCTTCACGTAGGTGTAGTTCCGCATGATCTTCACCAGGACGTCGATGCTGTGCTTGGCGCCCTGGAGCTGGGCCATCACGTCGCGATTCCTCGGTCCGGCGAGCGTACGGATGTTGGTCACGAGGTCGGGGCTCGAGCGGCGGTAGTCGGCCAGGAGCTCGCCGAGCGATTCCCCGAGCATCTGGAACAGGCCCGTCTCGTCCTCGCAGATCTCGCGCGCCTTCTGGTTGATGGCGTCCACGAGCCGTTGCAGGAAGCTCGAGATGTCCTTGCCCCGCCGGAGCTCCTCGATGTAGCGACGCAGCGCGGTGATAGAAATCCGGCCCGTTCCGCGGAGCCCGTCCTCGAACTCGGCGATGCGGCCCGCGGAACGTTCGCACTGATACAGGATATTGGCCAGGTTGGTCTGGTAGTTCTTGTTGTCGAAATACCCTTCCACCAGGACGCGCTTGATCGGCTCCATCATGCGCGGCTCGAAAATGCCGGACACGAAGGTCTTGAGGATGCGGAGCGGCTTGATATGGGTGAACGAATGGGGGCTCTCCTTGCGGAGATAGGCGTCGTTTTCCTCGTCGTAGCCGTCGACCGGATAGATCTCGATGCCGCGCAGCAATTCCTCGATGTCGCTGCCGATCGCGTTCTCGTGCTGTTCCCGGACCAGGCGGTCGCGGTCCTTCTCGAACTGGGCGGCCAGGCGGCGGCGGTAGTCGCCGATCCAGTCTCGGCGTTCCCGACCGATCTTGGGCTCGAAGGCCGGGTCCCGCTTCAGCGCGCGGAGCAGGAGCAGCAGCATTTCCGTCGAGAAGCGTCCCGACAGGGCCTTGTTGGATGCCGCCGAAATCTTCTCGATCTTCTGGCGACGGCTCGAGTCGCTGCCCGGCGCCTGACGCTCCACGATGCGGAGCATGTCACGGATCAGGACCTCGGTGAAGGCGAACCCGGAGAGCACGAAGTGCACGTCGAGCAGTTCGGGCAGGATGGTCTCTCCGTCGACCGGCCCGAAATCTGGCCGCCAGCCGGGAGCGTCGAGGTTGGCGCCCGGATCGAAAAGCCCGAGGAGGCGCTCCCAGTCGTGCCGGCATATCTCGGCGAAACGCTCGACTTCCGAAAGCTCCGCGTCGAGGTTCCTGAGCGAAAGAGCCTCGAGCTGGCGGAGGAAGCCCTGGAATTCCCGGCCGATCGCCTCGAATTCCTCGGAGGGCCGCACCGCGTTGGCCAGTCGCTCCTTCATTCCATCATACGAGAAGAAGCGCTTCCGCTCCTGCTCCGACTCCGGCAGCTCCGCGTCGATCAGGAGCTCGAAAAAGCGTTGCGACACGCGCACGTCGGTGCTCGCGATGGACCTGCGGGCCACGTCGACGAGCGGCTTGATTGAGGAGGCGAAGGCCAACGCGCCCTGCGCGAGGCCGGGGAGCACCACATTGCCTTTCGGCCGGTAGACCGGAGGCCGGAGCTGGGCGAGCTCGCGGTGCACGCGCCTGAGCTCGGCCCTCTTGAGGGAGTCGGCGCCGCCAAGCCCGAACAGGTTTCTGAAGAATTCCAGCACGTTTTGCATGAAGAGCATACTATAGATTATTATCCCATCCACTTGCTACGGGCAAGGCGGGCGCCCGGCCGTGTCCGGAACGCCTCAGCCGGGCACCCGTCGGCCGTGCTCCGACTGCCGTTCGGGCGCCTCGAGCCACCAGAGCCCGTCCGCACGGGCCGGGTCGGCAGCCACGGTGCCCTCGCCAGCCCCGATCCGTTCGACCAGGTCGGAGGCCGACGCGCGCAAGGGCGCCTTGAGGCGCAGCGCGAGCGCGATGGCGTCCGAGGGCCGGAGCTCCCGCCGCCAGCGCCCGAGTCCTTTCCGGTACGACAACGAAGCCTTCAGCGCGCCGTCCTCGCCGGTCGAGAGTTCGGCGGACTCGACGCGGAAGCCGTGCGTGCGGAGGAAATCCGCGAGCAGGTCGTGGGTCAGGGGCCGGGGAGGCTTTACACCCTCGAGCTCGAGTATGATCGCTCCCGCCTCGAAAGGCCCCACGGGCACCGGCAAGGTGAAGCGGCGCTCGCGATCCTCCAGGATCACGACGGGATCAGCGTCCGCCGGGTCGAGCGCGACTCCGCGGACATCGAGTCCGATTTTCCGGTTCTTTCGCGTCATGACGGCAAACATAGCGCGCGGGCGGACGGAAATCGCGCCCGCCCGCCTCCGGCCCCGGTATTTGACACCCCACATGCCGGGCACTATCCTTTTTTCCGCGCCCTCGAGCCCTCAGGGTAGCTCGGGCGGGGATGGAATGCCGTTCCCCATGGACGATCGCGCGGCCTGCATCCGCGGAAGGGAAGGTGCCAGCATGGCTGATATCCTGGCCGACGCCGATTTCGAGCTCTACCGCAAGCTGATCTACGATGAAAGCGGCATCCACTTTTCCGCGACCAACCGTTCCATCCTCGAGAGCCGGCTCCGCGAACGGCTCAGGGACAAGAAGCTCGACAGCCTGCGCGGGTATTACGAGCTCCTGCTCAAGGACAAGGAAGAGCTCAAGGTCCTCCTCGATTCGGTCACCACGAACCTGACCCGTTTCTTCCGCAACCAGGCCCACTTCGACGCCCTCGAGCGCTACGTGATTCCGGAACTCGCGAAGATCCGCGGCCCGTCGGCGGACCGCAAGCTCCGCTTCTGGAGCGCCGGCTGCTCCACCGGCGAGGAGCCCTACACGGTGGCCATGCTCTTCGCGGAGACCCTGCCGGCGGGCTGGACGCCCGAGATCGTCGCCTCCGACATCAGCCTGAAATCGCTGATGGTGGCCAAGGAAGGCTTTTACGCCGACTCGCGCATCCAGGGCATCCCGGACGACTACCTGGCCAGGCACTTCGAGAAGGTGCCGGGCGGCTACCAGATCAAGGACCAGGTGAAGCGCACGGTCCGCTTCGACTACCACAACCTCAAGAACGACTCCGGATTGCGGAACGTGGACGTCGTCATGTGCCGCAACGTCCTCATCTACTTCGACGAGGCGGCCCAGAAAGCCACCATCGAGCGCTTCTGGGATGCCATGGCCCCGCAGAGCTTCCTCTTCATCGGACATTCGGAGTCGCTGTTCGGCATGAACACCCGGTTCGAATTCGTGAAGACCGAGTGGGCCTGCTTCTACCGCAAGAACACCTGATCCGGAGGATCCCGTGAAAGACCCCGCCTCCGAGCCCGTCTCCGTCCTGGTCGTCGACGACTCCGCCTTGATGCGCAACCTGATCACGCGCATCGTCGAGGGGACCCCCGGGCTCGTCGTCGCCGACCGCGCCATGAACGGCATCTTCGCGCTCCACAAGATTCCCAAATGCGATCCGGACGTCATCGTGCTCGACATCGAGATGCCGGAGATGAACGGCATCGAGTTCCTCAAGGAGCGCAAGCGGCTCGGCATCGAGATTCCCGTGGTGATCCTTTCCAGCCTGGCCCGGAAAGGCGCCCAGATAACCATGGACGCGCTCGCCCTCGGGGCGGCCGACTTCCTCACCAAGCCCTCGGGCTCGGTGTCAGCCGACCTCCACACCGTGGCGCAGGAGCTTTCGCGCCTGCTCCTGGTGTACGGCACCCAGTACCGCAAGGCCCGCGGCAAGCGCTCGGCGAGCTACCGCTTCGACCTGCCGGAGAAGGCCTTCGCCTTCCCGGAGCTGCGGGGCACCACGGACCGCCTGCCCGAGCGGAAGGTGAACGAACGCCCCGTGCCGCTCCGCGACGGGGGGCCCGTGGACCTTGTGGCCATCGGCATCTCCACGGGCGGCCCGAACGCGTTGCGCGAGGTCCTGGCGGCCATCGACCCGGCGCTCGCCGCGCCTATCGTGGTCGTCCAGCACATGCCCCCCGGCTTCACCGAGGAATTCGCCCGCAGCCTCGACCGCATCTGCCCCCTCGACGTGAAGGAAGCCGCCGACGGCGACCTGCTCAAGCCGGGCCGCGTGCTCATCGCTCCCGGAGACAAGCACATCCACGTCGAGCGGAAAGCCCTGGCCGCCGTAGCCAGGCTCTCCGACGATCCGACCGTAAACGGCCACAGGCCGAGCGCCGACGTGCTGTTCGCGAGCATCGCCAAGGAGTACCAGAACCGGGCGCTCGGCGTCATCATGACCGGCATGGGCCGGGACGGCGCGCGCGAGCTCGCGTCCATGTACCGCGAGGGAGCCTGGACCCTCGGGCAGGACGAGGAATCAAGCGTGGTCTACGGCATGCCGAAGGTGGCCTACGAACTCGGCGGCGTGCGCGAGCAGGTGGCGCTCAAGGAGATGGCGGGGCGCATTTCGGCCATCGTCGCCGAGAGCCGCGCCGCCGGGACCTGAGCCAAGCGCCTCGGCCGGCTCGATCTCCGCCGGCCTGCGTTTGCCTTCCCCGGGGCATATTACTACTATTATAATAATTACCGGCGCCTGCGGGACGCGGGAGCGGCCTGAACGGATGCCTGACCGGAGGTGGCCCCTCCGGAACCGGCCGCAAGCTCCCCGCCGCACCTCATGCGCCGCAGGAGGCGAACCATGGCCCGACAGGCGTACCGCTGCAAGCATTGCGGCGACGAGAAAGTGCTGGAAACCGGAAGTCCGATTCCCGATTGCTGTGGCGAACGCATGTCCCCGATACCCCTCGAGGACTGCACACACCCCTTCAGCGCCGAAGGCGCCCGCGTTTCCACCGTGGATGAAGCATGCGATGAGGGTGTTAGGTAAGCGCTTTTCTTAAGACGGAAGGGGAAATCGCGGAAGCCCCGGAATCGAGGAGTCGAACCTCGATTCCGGGGCTTCCGTTTCGTCCTGCCTGGCGGATCAAAGGGCCTGGTTGACCTCGGTGATCTCGGGGATGACTTTCTTGATGTAGTTCTCGACGCCCTGCTTGAGGGTGAAAGTGGCCATGGGGCAGCTGCCGCAGGCTCCGGTCAGGCGGACCGTGACCTTTCCGCCCGAGTCGAGCGAGACGAATTCGATGTCCCCGCCGTCGGCCTGCAGCGAGGGACGGACTTCCTCTATGGCTTTCCTGACGCGTTCTTCCAGCATTGGATACCTCTCGAGGGGGAATTTAGCGCCCGGCGCCGGGAGGGGTCAAGCGAGGGCCGGCCCGTCCCCGCGCCGCGCCGGCCCCGGGTCCATCCGATCCCGATTCCTTCGCTCCCCGGTCGCTAGCCGCCCGCTCGCCGCGCATGCTAGAGTGGCGCACCTCCCGAACCGGAAGGACGCTCCATGGGCCGAATAATAGTCTTCGTCAACCAGAAAGGCGGCGTCGGCAAGACGACCTCCGCCATCAACCTCGGCGCCTACCTCGCGCTCGCGGGCAAGCGCACCCTCCTCGTCGACTTCGATCCGCAGGCGAACCTCACGAGCGGCGTCGGCGGCGCGGGCGCCTCGAAGGGCATCTACGAGGTCATCGCCTCGGGACTCCCGATCAAGGACGCCATAGTCGCGACGAAGGTGAAGAACCTCCACCTGGTCCCCTCCTCCATCGACCTCTCGGGCGCCACCGTCGAGCTCGTCGACAAGGAAGACCGCAACGACTACCTGAAGCGCGTCCTCGAGAGCATACGGAGCGAGTACGACTTCATCCTGATCGACTGCCCGCCTTCGCTCGGCATCCTGACCCTGAACGGCCTCATGGCCGCGGACGAGGTGCTGGTGCCGCTGCAGTGCGAATACTTCGCGCTCGAGGGCCTCTCGCTGATCCTCCAGACCGTCCAGCTGGTCCAGAAGGGCATGAACCCCCGGCTCCGGATCGGCGGCATCCTCTTCACCATGTACGATTCCCGCACCCGGCTCGCCCAGGACGTGGTCCAGCAGGTGACCGAGTACTTCAAGGACAAGGTGTTCCGCACCATCGTGCCGCGCAACGTGCGGCTCTCCGAGGCGCCGAGCCACGGCGTGCCCATCTGCCTCTACGACCCCGGCTGCATCGGCGCCCGGTCCTACGAGAAGCTGGCGGCCGAACTCCTCGCGCGCGACGCGCCGGTCGGAGCCGCCTGATGGCCGCGAAGCAGTTCGGCCTCGGCAAGGGCCTCGGCGCCCTGATTCCCGACAACGTCATGGAACCGGCGCTCCCTCCGGCCGCCCGGGGCGACCGGGCCGGCTCCCCGGACGCTCCCGCCGCCGGCGAGCCCCGCGGGGACGGCGTCCGCTCGGTGCCCCTGAAGCGCGTCGCCCCGAACCCCGGCCAGCCCCGCAAGAGCTTCTCGGACGAAGGGCTCGCGGAGCTCGCGGAGTCGATCAAGCTGCACGGCGTCATCCAGCCCCTCATCGTCGAGGACGACGGCACCGGCGGCTTCCGCATCGTCGCGGGCGAGCGCCGCTGGCGGGCCTGCGGCATCGCGGGACTCAAGGACGTGCCGGTCATCGTCCGCTCCTACTCCGACGAGAAACGCCTCGAGATAGCCCTGATCGAGAACGTCCAGCGCGAGGACCTGAACCCGGTGGAGGAGGCCGAGGCCTACAAGGCCCTGATGTCCCTGACCGGCTGCACCCAGGAGGAAGCCGCGGCGAAGGTCGGCAAGAGCCGCCCCGCGGTCGCGAACGCGCTCCGCATCCTCAAGCTGCCCGCCGAGGCCCTCCAGTCGGTGCGCGACGGCGCGCTTTCCGCGGGGCACGCCAAGGCCCTGCTCATGGCCCTGAACCCCTCGGACCAGATCCTGCTGGCCCGCCGCTGCGTCGAAGAGAACCTCAACGTCCGGCAGGCTGAGAGCCTCGCGCAGGAACTCAACAAGGGCCACAAGGGCCCCGCCCACCCGAAACCGGCGGAGCACGCGCCCAAGCGGCTCGACCCCGACCTGGCCGCCGTCGAGCAGCGCCTGATCGCTCGGGAATGTGCCGGGCCGATCGCCGCGCTGCCATGTGCCGCCGGAGCCGGTATCGGCGACCGCGGAACTGACTTCCCATTGTTCGTCGCGCTCGAAGAGGTTCCGCAAATAGCGTG
>JAKLEE010000007.1 GCA_022703215.1 Spirochaetota bacterium
CTCCTAAGCGCTAGGTCGCCTGTTCGAATCAGGTCCGGATCAGCCTCGAAAGCCGCCCCCCCGTGGGCGGCTTTCGTTTTTTCCGGGGAAGCGGTGAGGGCCGGGGAAGCGCGGCGGGGGGTTTATCCGTGCCTGATGGCGCGGGGCCTGGCGCGGGAAAACACATCCCCTCGCTTGGAGCGCTCGGGGACGTGTTTCCCCGCGCCACCCGCCGTGTCACCGCGTACGGTTCAAACTCTCGCCGGGTTTGCGCTTGCACGCCGCGCTTCCCCGGAATAGGCGAAGGCGGCGCGGGGCGGGTTTCTCGCGGGGCGATGGCGATACGCCACCCGCCGTGTCACCGCGTACGGTTCAAACTCTCGCCGGGTTTGCGCTTGCACGCCGCGCTTCCCCGGGATAGGCGAAGGCGGCGCGGGGCGGGTTTCTCAGCTAGGCTTGGCGGTAAACACGGACGCCTGCTTTTAGCCAGCGGCCGCTCCGGTAGTAGAGGATGCCGGCGAGGGCGATGACGAGGTTCGAGACGAACATGGCTATCCAGATTGAGAGCGGTCCGAAGCCGGCGCGCGCGAGCAGGATGGCGATGGGCAGGCGGACCACCCAGAGCCGCGCCACGGAAAGCACCATGATGGGCTTGGTGGCGCCCGCTCCCTGGAAGGCGCCGGTGGTGGCGAAGAAGAGCCCGAACAGGAAGACCGAGGGACCGACCACCTTGAACATGAGGTCGCCGAGCCTGATCGCCTCGGGATCGTCGACGAAGAAGCGCACCAGCGAGCCGCCCCAGACCATCGAGGCGGCGATCGGAAGCGCGAGGAAGGCGGCGACGAGCAGGAGCCCCGAGCGTACGACGCGGCGCGCCTTTTCCTCGTCGCCCGAGCCGATGGATTGCCCGACCATGGTGGTGACGGCGTTGGCGATGCCGTGGGCCGGGAGGTCGAAAAGGTTGATCAGGCGGTTGCCGACGCCGAACGCGGCGATGGCCGCGGGGCCGAAACCGTTGACCAGCCCCTGCAGCACGGTGAAACCGAGCGCGGAGAGGCCTTGCCCGATCGAGCTCGGCACGCCGATGCGGAGCAGCAGGGTCCAGTCGGCGCGGCGCGGCCGCAAGAGGGCGCGCTCGAGCTTGAGGCCATCCCTTCCTTTCAACAGGATCCGGAGGCTGACTGCCGCGGCGACAGCTTGCGAGATGACGGTGGCGAGTGCCGCGCCGGTCGAGCCGAGGGCCGGCATGGGGCCGGGACCGAAGATCAGGAGCGGATCGAGCGCCAGGTTGAGCAGGACGGCAGCCAGGTGCACCACGAGGGGGACCATGGTCTTCCCGATGGCCGTGAACGAGGACTGCAGCAGGAAGTAGGCGAACATGAAGGGCGTGCCCGCCATCACGATGCGCAGGTAGGGCAGCGCATGGACCATCACCGAATCGGGAGTATCAAGGAGCCTCAGGGCGGACCTCGCCAGCAGGGAGCCCGCGATCGCCAGGACGACGGACACCACGCCGAGGAAGCCCGCCGACTGGTTGAGGTAGCGCTTGACGAGGGCGTCGTCGCCCGCTCCGCGGGCCTGGGCCATCAGGGTGGTACCCGCCTGGGACAGCGCGGCCCCGCCGATGATGGCCATGAACACGAAGCTGAAGGCTACCGAGGGCGCGGAGATGGCGTCGGTGCCGAGCTTTCCGAGGAACCAGGCGTCGCCGAGGTTGTAGAGGCTCTCGATTGCGGAGCCTGCCATGAGGGGCAGCGCGATGCGCAGGAGCGGACCGGACAAGCGCGCGCTCGCGGCGCCGCCCGCGGGGAGCGGCGCCCCGGATGCGGATTCCATGGCCAGAGCATGCCGCGCCGCGCCGCCGCGGGTCAAGCGAGCGGCCGGTCGCGGATCCGGGCGCGCGCTCAGGTTCCGGCGCGGATCGACGCGAGGGCGGTGGCCAGCGCCTCGGGCTCGGCCTTGATCCGCAGGTCCGGTTCGAAGGTCTCGAGCATGCGGCCGAGCGCCCGGGGCGCGGGCGGGCGGACGCCGCAGGCGGCCTCGACCGCGGCGGCGGACCGGGCGGGATGCTGGAGGCCGGGCAGGGCGACCCGCACCGCGCCGGACAGGCCTTCCGCGTCGACCAGCTCGCGTACGGCCGCGTAGGCGGCCGCAGCGCCCGGATCGAGGAAGATACCTGAATTGACGTAGGCTTTCCGGGCTGCCGAGGCGGCCTTTTCCTTCGACACCGGCACCGAACTGACCATGGAGCGGAGCACCTCGGGAGCCCCGGCCGCGAGGGCGCCGATGCGTTCCCGGTTCTCCGGATCGTCCTCGTCGAAGCGGCGCTCGCCCCGCGAAGCGCTTCCTCCCAGCAGGTAGTCGACCAGCATGCCGTCCGGGTTTGCGCTCCCGCTGTCGGCGAGCACGAAGCCCGAAACCGGCAGGCCCCACTTCCAGGCGTACAGTCCCGAGATCAGGTTGCCGAGATTGCCGCCGGGAATTGCCAGGATGAAGTCGCCGGGCGTGCGGGCCTTGAGGGCGGCGAAGGCCGCCATGTAGTAGAGGACCTGGGGCACCAGGCGGCCGACGTTCGCGCTGGTGGCCGGCACAAGCCCGAGCCGCGCGGCGAGGGGACGATCCGAGTAGGCCGAGCGGACGAGCGCCTTGCAGGCGGCCAGGTTACCGTCCACGGCGATCGCGCTCACGTTGCCGCCCGCCTTCCGGCGGCGTTCGGGGAGAACCCCGTGGACGGGGCCGCTCGGGTAGAGCAGCACGACGTCGAAGCGGTCGGAGTCGGCGAATGCCTCCGCCGCGGCCGCGCCGGTGTCGCCCGAGGTTGCCAGCAGCACGAGGCCGCGCGCGCCGCGTCGCGACAGCAGGTCTCCGGCGAGCGCGGCCAGGAACCCCATGCCGTAATCCTTGAACCCGAATGAAGGCCCGCCGCACAGGTCCACCAGCGACACGTCCCCGTCGAGGTCGATGGTGGCCGGGGGGAAGCCGCGCAGCGCGTCGGCGGCGCGTTCGGCCGCGTCCGGATCGAGGTCGCCCGAGAACAGCGCGCTCGCCGTCAAGGCCGCGACGTCCGGCCAGGGCGTCGCGGCGTCGAGCGAAAGGGAGAGCGTGCGCAAGTCGGCTTCGCCCACAGGCGCGTACAGGCCGCCGTCGGCGGGGAATCCGTCGAGGACCGCCTCGTCGAACCGGACCGCCACGGCCGGGGAACGGGTGCTGGCGTAGCGCATTGAACCTCCGGGAGCGTACTTCCCTAGAATAGCGAGCGCGCGGAAAGGGAACAAGCGGGGACGCACTCCGGAACCGAGCCGGGAAAGCCGCGGAGCTTGCCCGTCGGAAGGTTGACGACCCGGGGCCTCGCGACTATCCTGCCGCAATGAAGATCTGGATTAAGCTGCTCGTCGGCATCCTCCTCGGAGCCGCCGTGGCGTGGGTGACGCCGGCGGAAGCCCCGGCCCTCGACCTGTTCCTTGCGCGGGTGCTCACCGTCGCTTTCTCGTTCGCCCGTTTCCTCGTGGCACCCCTGTTCCTGGTATCGGCCATCGTCGCGGTGCATGAAGCCCGCGAGGCGCGTATCCTCGGCCGCTCCCTGCGGGATGTCGCGTTGGTCTCCGTCGCGGGCATTGCGGTCGCCGGAGCCGTCGGCGTCGCGTTCGCGGTGCTGGCCGGGCCTGGCCGCATCCCTCTCGTGAGCGGCGAAAGCGCCACAGGAGTCGCGCCGACGGCCCTCCAGTTCATCGGATCGATGGCGTCCGCCGACCTGGCCGGCCTCTTCTCTCCCTTTGAGACCGGCTTCTTGACCTTGCTCGCCGTGGCGCTTGCCCTCGGCCTCGCGTTGGGATTCGACCGCGCCGCCACCCGCCCCCTCGCCTCGCTGCTCGATTCGAGCTCGCGCGCGCTGTGGCAGGTCAACAGCTTCATCGCCGAGGTGCTGCCCGTCTTCGCGATAGCCGTGGCCGCCGCCCGCTTCCGCGAGCTCCGCGCCATCCTCGCGGGCGGCCTTTATACGAGGCTCGTGCTTGTCGCGACCGTCGAGACGATCTTCGTGGCCCTGGTCCTGATCCCCGGGGCGCTCTGGCTCTTCGGCGGACGGAAGAATCCCTACCGCGTCCTCTACGGACTGCTCGCCCCCGCGATGGCCGCCCTCGTCTCCGGCTCCTTGCCCTTCGCTACGGGAACCCTGGCCAAGCACCTGAAGGACAGCCTGGGCGTGCGCCGGCGGGCGGGCGCCTCGACCCTGCCGCTCGCCCTCTCGCTCGGTCGCGCCGGCACCGCCCTGATGGTGGCCACCTCGTTCGTCGTCGTGCTCGATTCTTACTCGCGGAAGGGACTCGACCTCGATACCGTGCTCTGGATGCTCGCGGCCGTCCCCGCGGTCTCGCTGCTGATGGGCGCCGCACCGGCCCTGGGTCCGGTGGCGGCCTTGGCCACGCTCTCGGCCTGGTACGGCCGCGGCTTCGAGTCCGGCTACCTCCTGGCCGCTCCGGCCGCGCTCCCCCTGGCCGCGCTGGCCGCCCTGCTCGACGCGCTCTGGGCCGCGGCTGCGGTCCACATCGCCGCGCGCTCCGCGGGAGAGGTGGTCGAAAGGCCGGTTCGGCATTTCGCGTGAGCGCCTGCCCGTTCCGCGCTCTTCTGGCAATTTTGGACGTTTCGCTTTTTCTTGACTTTCCGCGGTGGCGTACGTAGAATCGCCCACATGAACCTGAAGAACGTCCTCACGAAGGAGACCGTCGCCCTCGGCCTGTCCGGAACGGACAAGGCCGCCATCATCGGCGAGCTCCTCGATACGCTCATGAAGACCGGCAAGGTGGCCGATCGGGAGCGCGCCCTGTCGAGCATCCTCGAACGCGAGCGCAAGATGTCCACCGGCATGAAGCATGCCATCGCCATTCCGCACGGCAAGACCGATACGGTGACCGACCTCGTGGCCTGCGTCGGCGTCTCGAAAGCCGCGGTCGACTTCGATGCCCTCGACGGCAAGCCCTGCCGCATTTTCATCATGACCCTCTCGCCCGCCGACAAGACCGGCCCCCACCTGCAGTTCCTGGCCGAGGTCAGCCTCCTGTTCAAGAGCGAGGAAAAGCGTGCCGCCATACTGGCCGCCAGGACCCCGGACGAGGTAATAGCCGCCCTGACCGAGTGAGCCCTCGCGCCGCTCGGCATCGCCCGCGACGTACCCAGCCCGCAAGCCCGACCATGAACGACGAGTCCCTGGCGTCCAAGCGCCGGGGACTCGTTTTTGCATGCGATCTCCCCGCCCGGAGGCGGGCGCGGACCGGGGACGGTCCGGGGAACCGCCCGGCCCGGATAGCTTATGGAAGAAGCTCGAGAATGGCCGCGGTCCGGCCGGGCAGCCCGCCGTCCGCTCCGAGGACGCCGAGCGGATCCGCGACCCGCGCCGAAGGCTCGAGGCCGAAGGCAGCCCGCCACTCCGCTGCCGCCACGGCTTCCCCGTCGCGCTGGGCCAGCGCCAGCATGACCCTTCCCTCCCCCTCGACGCGGAAGCCTGCGAAGCCCGGCCGCGTCGCGAGCGACGCCGGTTTCCGTTCTCCGTGCGCGAACAAGCGCCAGGCTTCGCGGCGGAGGCCGACCAGGGCGCGCGTGAATTCCTGGAAACCGAGTTCGTCCGCGCTCGGGTCGACGGGCAGGCAGCGGCGGTTGTCCGGGTCCTGCCCTCCCTCGAGGGCGTATTCCGTGCCGTAGTAGATGCAGGGCGCGCCGGGCAGCGCGAAGAGCAGGGTCAGGGCGACCCGCGCCAGCTCGGGTGAACCGAAGCGCGTGACGATCCGGTCGGTATCATGGGAATCGAGCGGATTGAAGGAGGCGCGGAGCACGGGTTCCGGGTACGAGAAGTCGATGGCGGCGAGCCGCTGGCCGAGCTGCTCGCCACTCCGCGCCCATGGCCTGCCAAGCAGGAAGTCCGAGATCGCCGTGCCGTAGGGATAGTTCATCACCGCGTCGTACTGCTCGCCGCGTAGCCAGGGCATGGCGTCGTGCCAGATCTCGCCGACGATGTAAGCTTCCGGATCTGCCGCCTTAACGCGTGCGCGGAACTCGCGCCAGAACTGGTGGTCGATCTCGTTGGCCACGTCGAGCCGCCAACCCGAGATGCCGAAGTCCCGGACATAACGCTCGGCGGCGTCGAGCAGGTAGGCCTTGAGCCCGGGGTTCGCCGTGTTCAGCTTGGGCATGCGCGTCGTGAACGCGAAGGTCTCGAAGTTCGCCCGGCGCGAGTCGCCGGTATCCTTCCCCTCGGGAAAGAGCGGAAACTCCTTTATATGGAACCAATCGCGGTAACGCGAGGCCTCGCCCTTTTCCAGCACATCCTTCCAGGGGCCGAATTCCGGACCCGAGTGGTTGAAAACCGCATCGAGCATCAGGCGGATGCCGCGTGTCCGGCAGGCGTCCGAGAGCTCGCGGAGCTCGTCCTCGGTGCCGAAGGCCGGATCGACGCGGAGGTAGTCCGTGGTGTCGTACTTGTGCGCCGAAGGGGCGGCGAAGATCGGCGTCAGGTAAAGCCCGTTGAAGCCGAGGCCCGCGATGCGGTCCAGGTGCCGGATGACGCCGCGGAGGTCGCCGCCGTAGCGCTCCTCGTTGCGCACGGGCCCGCGCGACCAGGGCTTCGCGCCCGCCGGGTCGTTGGACGGATCCCCATTCGCGAAGCGCTCGGGGAATATCTGGTACCAGACCGTGCCCGCCACCCAGTCGGGCGCACGGAACACGTCCACGGCGTTTATATAGGGAAAGACGAAGGCGTTCCAGTAATCGCCCGAGGGCTGCCCGGGAGGTGGATTTGAGGATGCGGGAATCAGGCCCTTCTCGCCGTAGTCCCACACCGTGCCGTCGACGGCGTGGAGGCGGAAGAAGTAGCGCGCGCGCCTGTAGGGCGGCCGCCATTCGGCCTGCCAGAAGTCGCTGAGGCCGTCCGTGCCGACCTTCCGCGCACCCAGGGCTTCGTTGCGCCAGGCCCAACTCGCCGCTTCCGTCCCTGCCACGGCGGGAACGACGGCGCGCGCCCAGTCGTGCGGGTCTCCCGCGAAGACTTCTACCCGCTCGACATCGCCCGCGGCAGTCCTCAGACGGAGGTGCAGGGTGTCCCCATCCGCCGCGTAACAGAAGGAATCGGTCGCCCGATGGTATACAGCCGCTCCGTTCATGGCACCTTCCTGAAAAACCGGTTTACGAAAACGTTTTGTTTCGCAAATAACGCTTGACGCCGGGAATCCTACACTCTAACCTCAGCTCAAGTAAACCGATTTAGTGGTTTACGCAAGGGGGATTCTACACATGAAGCGTTTTATCGCTGTCGCCTTGATCCTGGCCCTCGTGGCCGGAGCCGCTTTCGCCCAGTCGAAGGCCGTCTACGACACCAAGGCCAAGGCCTACAAGATCGAGCCGGGCGCCAAGCTCCGCGTCGGCGTCGACAATGACAAGTGGGGCGCCGCCATCGTCGCCCTCTGGGACAAGCTGCACCCCGAGGCCAAGGGCATGGTCGAGTTCGTGAACTTCGGCGCCGCCGGCGGTTCCGACCAGATCACCGCCCTCCAGGGCGAGGCGCCGGACGTGTGCCTCGTCATCGACGGCGAGGTCAGCCGCAATGCCCAGTCCCTGATGGCCCTCGACAAGGTCATCGTCAGCGCCGCGAAGAGCTTCGCCATGGAGCCCTTCTACTCGTCCGCCAATTCCGGCGTGCCGAAGTTCATCCCGGTCAACTATGACGGCATGGCCTTCGCCTGGAACGCCGACATGATGACCGCCCTCGGACTCAACACCAAGGACGGCAACAAGGACGGGCTCCCGGACGCCTTCGACACCTGGGAGGAGATCTTCGCGCTCTCCAAGAGCTGGGCCGCGAAGCGCCCGACCTACAAGGGCAAGACCGTCAACATCGTCTTCCCGATGAGCCTCGACGAAGTCTGGTCCGGCTACTCGAGCGTCACCGCCGGCGGCTGGAAGATCTTCGCCGAAGGCGACGGCACCAAGCCCGGCTTCGAGAAGAAGGCCTTCGCTGACGGCCTCTCCTTCATCAAGGCCGCCGCCGACGCCAAGATCAGCGTCGAGGCCACCGGCGCCTTGACCCCCGGCGCTTCCATGACCTGGCGCTGGGACGACGCCCTCAACAACGAGACCGCGCCCTTCTTCCTGGTCGGCACCTGGATGGACATCACCGGCGCCGAGACCAAGGGCGGCTACGACATCAAGTTCGGTCCCCTGCCGACCTGGGCCAAGACCCGCCTCGCCCCCTTCGTCAAGACCAAGGGCTGGGTGATCAACGGCTTCACCAAGTACCCCTCCGCCGCGCACGAGCTCTACCGCATCCTCTTCCTCAAGGACGGACTCCAGGCGATGGTGGACAACTCGTCCTACATCCCCGCCCTCAAGGCCAAGAGCTTCAACACCCCGGTCTACACCGACGCCAACAAGGCCGAGATGTCCCGCGCGTTCGCCTTCAACTACCCCGAGCCCGCCATCGTCCTGCCCGCCAACAAGGCGAAGAAGGCCATGGACGGCTACTACGGCATCGGCATCAACCTGATCTACCGCTCCGTCTGGGACGGCGAGAAGACCCCCGCCGCGGCCCAGGCCGAGGCTGTCCGCCTCTGGGCCGAGTGGCTCGCCGCGAACAACAAGTAAGCATCACCCGTACCTGAACATTTCCATCGAAGGGAGCCTCCGCGTTCGGGGGCTCCCTTTTTCCGGAAGCGGGCCGCCGGGCCCGCGGCAGCGCGCGAACGAGCGGCGCACTATACTGAAGTCTGAACTACCCGCGGACGCACAGACGGCATCCCCGGCCCGCGCGGCCGGAGCCGCGGACGGAGGTCCAAGCGATGACGACCAGCGAAGCAAAGGCCAGGGCGCGGCGCGCCTCCCGGGCGCCCGCCATCGTGGCGGCGACGGCCTCGCTCCTCATACCCGGCCTCGGGCAGCTGCTCAACCGGCAACGCCTCAAGGCCCTGCTCTGGTTCGCGGTGCCGGTCCTGCTTGTCTCGATCGAGCTGGCCACGTCCGATTGGGGACGCTACGCGGCACTCCGGGGCGGGCGGGTTCCCGAGGAATCCTTCGCGAAAGGCTGGATCGCGGAACCGCTCCTCGAGGGCGCCGAGGGAGGCGAACAGGCGGCCTCCCTCGCCGACCTCTTCGGAAGCGCCGACGCGGGCGCGGAGGGCGAGGACCCCTTCGCAGCCGCCGCGGAGGACGATCCCTTCGCCGCCGCCGCCGAAGAGGATCCCTTCGCCGCCGCAGCGGAGGATGACCCCTTCGCCGCCGCCGCCGAAGAGGATCCCTTCGCCGCCGCGGCAGAGGACGACCCCTTCGCGGCAGCCGCAGACGAAGATCCCTTCGCCGCTGCCGCGCCAGACGTCGACCCCTTTGCCGACGCGGCGCTCGAAGGCGAAGTCGATGGGACCGGCGGTTACTTCGACGCCACCTACCTCTGGCCGGCCTATCCCGAAGAGGGACCGCGCTACGTTGTCCGCGACTTCGGCGGCTTCTTCACGCGCGGCATCTGGGGACTCGTGACCCTCGGCCGCGTGGTCATCGACGACCCCTACGCCGGCACCACCATGGAGCTCTACAACCGGGTGACTCCCTGGCTCACGGCGGACAACTCCATCGTGCTGATGGGCAACGGACTCATCGCCCTTTCGCTCCTGGTCATCTTCGGGGCGGTTTGGGCTTTCGGCGTCGCCGACGCGTACCGGAGCCGCGTGCGCACCGAAGAGACCGGCCGCGTCGAGAAATTCACGGAGTTCTGGGGACGGGTCTGGCACAGCCTCTACGTGTACCTGGTGTCCGCGCCGGCCTTCGTGCTGATGATACTCTTCACCATCATCCCGATCCTCTTCACCTTCCTCATGGCCTTCACGAACTACACCTACCGCATCAAGCTCGGCGCCAGGCTCATCGAATGGGTCGGCGTCGACACCTTCCGCTTCCTCGCGGTCGACCCCGGCTGGCTCTCGGTGTTCGGCCAGATTTTCCTCTGGACCGTGCTCTGGGCGCTCATGTCGAGCTTCACCGTCTACGTGATCGGCTTCTTCAACGCCATGGTGGTCGAGTCGCCGCTCGTCAAGGCGAAGAAGGTCTGGCGGACCATCATGATCCTGCCCTGGGCCATCCCCTCGCTCGTCAGCCTCATGGTCTTCCGCAACGCCTTCGACAAGGACGGCCTGGTGAACCAGTTCCTCTTCGCCTCGGGGCTGATGGAACCGGTGACGAACTTCCTCTACAAGATCGGGCTCGAGGGCAAGCCCGACATGCCCATCTTCTGGTTCCAGCCGATCTACAACGGCGCCCTGGCGCGCTTCGTGGTGGTGCTGACCAACCTCTGGCTCGGGGCCCCCTACCACATGATGATGATCATCGGCGTGCTGGCCACCGTGCCGAAGGAGCTCTACGAGGCCGCCGCCATCGACGGCGCCACGTCCGTCCAACGCTTCCGCTACATAACCCTGCCCATGGTCCTGTCCGCCACCGTGCCGGCCCTGATCATGACCTTCAGCTTCAACTTCAACAACTTCGGCGCGGTCTACTTCCTGACGGGCGGCGGTCCGAGCTGGGACCCGTCGAAGGTGCCCGACAGCATGCGCATCGTCGGCTCCGCCATGCCGGGCCAGACGGACATCCTGATCTCGTGGATCTACAAGCTGTCCTTCACCAAGGACTTCGAGCAGTACAACACGGCCGCCGTGTATTCGATCATCATCTTCATGATCGTGGGCGGCTTCGCGGTGTTCAACATGCTCAGGTCCAAGTCCTTCAGCGAGGAGGCCGGAGAATGAACGCATCAGTCGGCAAGCTTTCCGGCAAGGCCCGGACCCGCCGCGGTCTCGTCGCGACCCTGCAATACGCCTACCTGTCCGTCGTCTGCTTCATAGTGCTGGTTCCGCTGGCTTGGATGGTCGTCGCGGCTTTCACCAAGGGCAAGCTGCTTTCGGGCGTGCCCCTGGTGCCCGACTTCTCCAAATTCTCGTTCGAGCACTTCGAGTACCTGTTCACCTACCGGAGCCAGTCGAACGCGGCCTTCCCCGACTTCGTCGCGGCCTTCCTGCGCTCGCTTTCCATCGCGGTGGTGAACACGGGCGCGGTCGTGTTGCTCACGACGCTGACGGGCTACGTCTTCAGCCGCTTCCGCTTCGCGGGCCGGAAACCCCTGCTCATCAGCTTCCTGCTCCTGCAGATGTTTCCGTCGTTCATGGGCATGATCGCCCTCTTCATGATTTTCCGGACCTTCGGCTGGCTCAACCAGCCCCTCTACCTGGTGGTCATCTACGCCGCGGGGGCGATCCCGTACAACACCTACCTGGTACGCGGCTACATGCGCTCCATCCCGATGTCGATCGACGAGGCGGCCACCATCGACGGCGCCTCGAAGACCACGGTGTTCTTCCGCATCATGCTGCCGCTCGCGAAGCCCATCATCGGCTTCATCGCGGTCAACGCCTTCATGGCCCCGTGGATGGACTACATGCTGCCCTACCAGCTTTTGAACATGCAGAACCAGACGGTGGCCATCTTCCTCTACCGCCTGACCGACCCGCTGATGACGCTCTACTACAACCCGCTCAACTTCATGGCGGGCGCCCTGGTGCTCGCGGTGCCGATCACGCTGGTGCAGATCTGGATGCAGCGCTTCATCGTCTACGGCATGGCCGCCGGCGCGGCGAAGGGCTAGCGTGAACGGGCGTAGTAACGCCCGTTCACGGCGACGAGCCGGCGCTCGTCGATCCACTGTTGAGGGCGCGGTAGCGCCCGTTGACGGACATCCAGCGGCGGCCTCGACGGCCGCCGCTTTTTTGTGGCAAGGTGGCAGCATGAAACGCGCGGGTCTTTCGACGGTCGGAAAGTCGTGGTTATCGAACGGGGCGGCCGAGGAATGTGCGAGCCTGCCATGGCTCCTCGTCGTCGCGCTCGTCATCGCATCGTCGCTCGCCATCGCCCTGCCCTTCGGCGCCGGGCGCTGGCGCGAGGCTCGCGAGTTCGCCGACCCCGGCCGCTACCCGGGCCTCGGCTCGGCTTTCGTGGCGCTCGCGCGCGAGGGCGGCGACTGGAAGATCGAAGGCGGAGCGCTCGAACGCGGCGGAGCCGCCCCAAGCGTCCTCGAGGCCGCGGGCTGGACCGTGCTCTCGGGCGGATCGATCGTGGGCGCACCGAGCACGGCGACCCTGGCCCTCGCGCCGGATTCGCTTTCCGTCTACCATCCGCGAAACGACTGGCTGCTCCGCTCCGCATGGGCTCCCTTCGAAGGCTTCGATTCGGGCGCCCTGCGCGAGGCCGCGTCGGACCGGCTCAGGCTGGCGACCCTGATCGAGAGCCTGCTCTGGACCGCGGCCGCCGCCCGCCTTCCGTCCGACCTCTCGGTCATGGTCCTGTTGCTGGCCGTGCAGTACCTCTTCTTCAGTGGCGTGCTCGCCCTCTTCCTCTCGCTGGCCGCGCTTAGGGTCAAGCCCTCCGTCGAGGGCGGGCGTGAAAAACCGGCGCCGCTCAAATCCTTCAAAGTGGTGGCCGCCGCCGTCTCGGGCCCGGCCTTCCTGGTCGGGCTCGCGGGGCTGGCTTTTCCTTCCATGAGCGCCGCGCTGCTCTGGCTCGCCTTCTCGCTGCTCGCGGGCGTGCGCGTCGTCATGGTCTACGCGGCCCGCTACCGTCGCGCCGCCGCCTTGTAAGCGTATCGGAACCGGGGCTCAGAACGCCGCGACGCAGCCGTCGGCGCGCGGCTCGGTGGCGCCGTGAAGCACGCCGCTTGGGTCGCGCAGGATGGTCTGTCCCCGCCCGAAGGATCCTGAATCGGGGGTACCCTCCGCTCCGTGGCCGCGGGCGGCCAGCGCCGCGACGAGGTCCGGATCCAAGGCTTCCTCGAACAGAACCTTCTTCCCCTCGATCCACTGGAAGCGCGGGGCGTCATGGGCGGCTTCATGCAGCCGCAGGGACACCTGCAGGTCGTCGCGAACCTTTTCGACGGGGGCATGAAGCCGCCCATGACGCCGAAGGGACCGAGCGCCTCGCCGTCCTTGGTGAGGAAACCGGGCATTATGGTGTGGTAGGGCCGCTTGCCGGGGCCGAGCGCGTTCGGATGCCCCGCCTCGGTCGAGAAGTTGCAGCCGCGGTTGTGGAGCGCGATTCCGGTCCCGGGCACCACGAGTCCCGAACCGAAGCCCATGTAGTTGCTCTGGATGTACGAGACCATGTTCCCGTCGGCGTCGGCCGTGGCCAGGTACACGGTGCCGCCGCGCGGGGGCCTGCCGGGCTCGGGCAGCGAGGCGCGTTCGCCGATGAGCGCGCGCCGCGAGGCGAGGTAGGCGGGGTCGAGGAAGGCCTCTGGAGGGACCGCCATGGCGCGCGGGTCGGCGAAGGCGGCGCGCGCGTCGGCGAAGGCGAGCTTCAGGGCTTCCACCCGCAGGTGGGTCGCTTCGACCGGGTCGAGCGCTGCAAAATCGTCGGCGCCGAGCATGCCGAGGGCCATGAGCGCGACGAGGCCGTGGCCGTTGGGCGGGCACTCGTGGACGCGGACGCCCCGGTAATCGACCGAGACCGGCTCAGTCCATTCCGGCGCGAATTCCGCGAGGTCGGCTTCCTCGAGCCAGCCGCCGGTCGCGCGCGCGAACTCGACGATGCGTTTCGCGAGGGCGCCGCGGTAGAAGGACTCGCTGCCCGTGGCCGCCAGCTCCTCGAGTGTGCGCGCGTGGTTTTCGGAGCGCCACAGCTCGCCGGTTCCCGGCCCCGTGCCGCCCGGCGCGAAGGTGTCGAACCAGGCCGCGTACCGGGCGTCTTGAAGCCTCGGAGTCCAGGCTCTGACCGCGCGGTTCCAGTAATGGGCGACCACCGGCGAAACGGGGTAGCCATCCCGGGCGTACGTGACGGCCTCACGGAACAGCTCGGAATAGGAAAGGCGGCCGAAGCGCTTCGAAAGCGCCGCCCACGAGGCCGGTATGCCAGGCACGGTAACCGCCTCCCATCCGTGCGGGTCGATCGCGGGCGTTCCGCCCGGGTTCCGCTTCAGCGCCTCGAGCGAGAGGGCGCGCGGGGCGGGCCCCGAGCCGTTCAGGGCGTGCAGCTTGCCGCCCGACCAGACCAGGGCGAAAGCGTCGCCGCCGATGCCGTTCGAGGTGGGCTCCACGACGGTGAGGGTGGCGGCCATGGCGACCGCCGCGTCGACCGCGTTGCCGCCGCGCCGCAAAATATCGAGGCCTGCCTGGGCCGCGAGGGGCTGGGACGCGCAGGCCATGCCGCGCGCGCCATGCACGACCGTGCGCCGCGAGGGGAAACGGTAGCGGTTTTCGTCGCCGAAGGGGTATGCCATGGCGCGATGGTAGGAAAGTCGACGGGTGCCGTCAAGCTTGATCGGCGCCAAGCCTGATCGGCGTCGGGCGTATCGTGCGGGCGGGGTCGGGAGGGGGATGGAAGAGCCCGAGAGGGAAGGCCTCGATGGCGCGAGGCGCCATCGAGGCGACGAACGGCTCAAGGCCGTTCGTCGATCCTCAGAAGCTCTCTTTCCGGCGGGCCGAGTTTCAGTCCGATATGACTAAGACCGCAGAGGAATTCGGCGCGACGGCCAGCTTCGATCCCGGCGCCAGCGCCGTGGCGCCTGAAAGGACGCCGCCGCCCGAGGTCCAGAACGGAACGAGCGTCGCCGGCGAGGCGATCTCGAAAGCCGAAACGTCGAGGTTGTGCACCACGAGCACCTTCTGCGCGCCCGAGGCCATGATCCAGGAAACAGCGGTGGCGGTCTCGAAACCGGGCCAGGGCACGCGCGCGAATTTGCCGGAGCGGATGGCCGGGCTCGCCGCCCGGAGTGCCGACAGGCGGCGGTAGTGCGAAAGGATCGAATCGGGATCGGGCGACTGGACTTCGGCGGAGGCGGTCAGGCTGTTCTGTCCGGCCTCGAGCTTGGCGGGCGGCATCCACGAGACGGTGGGCGGCGTTCGCGCGACCGACCAGGGGAAGGCGTCGCGGCGGGCCACGTCGTCGTCGCGGTAGCGGCGGCCGGTCATGCCGAGCTCCTCGCCGTAGTAGACGAAGGGCATGCCCGGCAGGGTCTGGACCATCGAGGCGGCGAGCTTCGCGCGGGCTGCGGCCAGCGCCTTGCCGCTCGCGTCGCGCTCGGAGTCGGAAGCGTCGGCGGCAAAGCCCTTGACCGGGTCGGCGCCGAGGCGCTGGAGCAGCACCGAGCCCGAACGATCCTGGTCGTGGTTGGTGAGGAGCGGCGCGGGGCTGAAACCCGAGGCGCGCGCGTAGGCCGCGGCGATCGACTCGTAGGCGGAGCCGAAAACGCCCGCGGTGCCGCGCCCGGCGGCTTCGAGAGCCAGGTTGGCGGCGGGGAAGTCGAAGAGCCCGTCGAATACCGTCGCGTAGGCGGCCACCTCGGGCACGCTCCCGGTCAGTACCTCGCCGATGAAATAGACATCGGGATTCACGCGGCGCGCGGAGCGGCGGAGGTCGGTCCAGAAGGCCTTGTTGAGCGCGAGGCTCGGCATGCCGGATTCGATTTCGTGCGGGTCGAAGGCGTGCTTGGCCGCGTCGAAACGGAAACCGTCGACTCCCTTTTCCATCCAGAACGCGAGGATGCCCTTGAGCTCGTTGACCACGTCGGTGTTGTCGAGGTTGAGGTCGGGCATGCCCTGCCAGAAGGCCGAGAAATAGCGGTAGGTGGTGCCGTCGGGGCGCGAAGCCGAGTAGAAGCGCCCCATCCCGCCGCCGCCGTAGCGCATGCCCTCGGTCTCGGTGCGGTACCAGGACGCGTAGGGGCTCGCGGCGGAGCGGCGCGCGTCGAGGAACCAAGGGTGCTCGGAGCCCGTGTGGTTGAAGACCATGTCGAGGATGATGCGGATGCCGCGCGCGTGGGCCTCGGCGACGAGCCGCTCGAAGTCGGCCATGGTGCCGAAACGGGGCGAGACGGCCTTGTAATCCAGGACGTCGTAGCCGTGGTAGCTCGAGGAGGGGTGGATGGGCGAAAGCCAAAGCGCGGACACGCCGAGGTCGGAACCGCCGCTCTTGCCGTCGTTCAGGTAGTCGAGCCGATCCGTCAGGCCCCGGAGGTCGCCCCAGCCGTCGCCGTTCGAATCGGCGAACGAGTAGACCAGCACCTGGTAGGCGGGGCCGGAGGCCTCGCGCCACCACTGCCCCGTCTGCGCCGAAAGCGGCGCCGCCAGGATGGCGATGGGCAGGATCAGGGCGAGGGTAACGCCGCGCGTTCGGGCGCGGCTTCGTTTGGTCTGGACGGGCATCGGGACCTCCGGTCATTATGGTGGGCGGTTCTGGCAGCGCCGCCAGGCTTCCTGTCCTTGCCTGCGCGACGCTACCGGTATAGTCTAGCACGAAGTAAACCGGTTTTTGGAGTCACCCATGCGCGAGCTTCCAGAGTCTCTCGCCATCGATCTCGAACCCGGATCATCCCGGCGCGTCGCCTGGGGCGACCGCGCGGGCGGCTACCTCGATCTTGAATCCGCGCGGTCCTGCCAGGGAGCGGGCTGGGTTATCGGGGAAGCCGTGCCCGTCCGCGACGCGTTCGAGCTCCGCGGCGGCGTCGCGCAAGGCCGGGAATCCGCGAGGCTCCGCGTCATGCCCGGCAGCCTTTGGGTGGAGGGCGAGGCGGTCCGGCTGCGGATCGCGCTGCTGATGGAACAGAGCGCCCTGGCGCTGGCCCTTGAGGGTTCCGGAGCGGCGGCGCTTTCCGGCAGGCGCAAACCCCTCGGCGAACGGGCGGACGACGGACTCGCCCTGGTCCTGCCGCGTTCCGATGCGGCTTGGGCCGGTTCCGAACTCGACGGCGTCGCCACACTCTCGCGATCCCTCCCCGGCTCCATCGGCGCGATCGCCCTCGCCTCGGCGACGCCCTTCAGCCGGATCCGCGCGCGGTCAGGCCGCGGCGTCAGGATACCCGCGGGCTTCGAGTTGACGGGCATCGGCTTTTCCCGCGGGACTGAGGAGGCTCCGGACGGACCGGGCGATGCCCTCGTGCTCTACGTCGCTACGGGTCCGACCCCGGCAGAAGCAGCGGAACGGGCCGCCAGGCTCGCCCGCCTGAACGCCCTCGCATCCCACGACGGGGCGGTGGCCGCGTTCCTGGAAGGCGCCCGGATACGGACGGGCAGCGAGCGTGCGGACAAGGCCCTCGCCTGGGCCGCGTTCTCGGGCTGGAGCCTCGTGACGCGCGACGCGCACGGGCTCGGCATCTGGGCCGGACTGCCCTGGTTCCGCGACAACTGGGGGCGCGACACCTTCATAGCCCTGCCGGGCATCCTGCTGGCGACCGGCCGCTTCGAGGAGGCGCGCGAGGTCATCGAAACCTTCGCCGCCCGGCAGAACCTCGACTCCTCGAGCCCGGAGCACGGGCGCGTGCCGAACCGCTGGCGCGGCCCCGACGACGTCATCTACAACACCGCCGACGGCACGCCCTGGCTGGTGCGCGAAATCTGGGATCTGGCGAGGCGGACGGGCGACCGCGAGTTCCTCCTCGGCATGAAGCCCTTCGTGGACCGCGCCCTCGACGCGGACCTCGCGCGTTGCGACGCCTCGGGCTTCCTGCGCCACGGCGACGCGGACACCTGGATGGACGCCCGGCTCCAAGGAGCCGAGCCATGGAGCCCGCGCGGCGACCGAGCCGTCGAGGTGCAAGCCCTGCACTATACGGCCCTCCTTGTCGGTGCGCGCGTCGCCGGACTCGCTGGCGATTCCGCCCGCGAAGCGCGCTACCGCGACGCCGCGGCCTTGCTCCGCGCTTCCTTCCGCGAACGCTTCATCAGGCGCGAGGCGGGCACCCTGCGCCTGGCCGACCGCCTGCGCCCCGACGCTCACGACGGGACGCCCGGCGAGCCCGACTGGAGCGCCCGGCCGAATGCCTTGCTGGCCCTCACCGTGCCGTCAATTCTCGACGACGAAGCGCCCCTGCTCGATGCCGAAGAGGAAGCCGCGCTGCTCGCGGACCTCGTGCCCGAGCTCGTCTATCCCTACGGCGTCGCGAGCCTTTCGCAGGAGGATCCGCGCTTCCACCCGAGGCACTCGGGTTCGGCGCTCTGGCACAAGGACGCGGCTTACCACAACGGCGCCATCTGGGCCTGGAACGCGGGCTTCGCCGTCACGGCCCTGCTCAGGCACGGCCGGGTCGAGTTGGCGCGTGCCCTGCGCGACGAAGTGGCCCGTCAGATCCTCGACGACGGGGCGGTCGGCGCCTTGTCCGAGAACCTCGACGCCCTGCCGGGACAAGATGGGCTTCCCGTGCATTCGGGCACCTTCGCGCAAGCCTGGAGCGTCTCCGAATTCGTCCGCAACGCAGCCGAGGACTGGCTCGGCTTGCGCCCCGACCTGCTTCGCGCCCGCGTCGCGCTCGCGCCGCGCTTCGCCGGAAACGCCCGATCGGGAAGCATCGCGACGCGCCTCGCCGCCACGGGTACATTTTCGTTCGCCTGGGAACGGAACGACTCGGGCGCCCTCGAGTTCGCGATAGCTTGGTCCTCGGGCGATGACGGAACGACACCGCGCGCGCTCAGGCTCCGACTCGAGCTCGCCTGCCCGGATGGCGACCGCGCCCGGGAATTCAACCTGGAAGCGGATGCCCCGCTCCTCCTCCGCTTCGACGAGACGAGCGGCGCGCTCACGCGCCCCGAGGCCGGCCCGGATGGCGGAGCTCCCTCGCGCGTCGACCATCGCGGCGGGGAGGACGCCCCCGGCCCGGGTTCAAGCGTCCGTCCCCGCTTCGCCACGCTCGAGGGCCTCGCCTTCGCCTCGCCCCGACTGCCGCCCTGGAACGGTCCGTCGCGGGAAAAGGACTGGCTCGAAAAACTCGTGCGCTCCGGCATCGCGGATTCAGGCGAGATCGCGACGCTGAAGTCATGGTTCGATTCCCCGGATTTCGGCGCGGCCTACGACGCGGACGCGGCGCTCGGCGCCCTCTGGTCGCCCGGCTCCACCACCTTCCGCGTCTGGGCGCCCACGGCCGCCAAGGTGACTCTCGCGCTGTACCGGAGCGGCGACGCCGAAGAAGTGCCCGAGCTCTTCCCCATGTCGGCGGGACGCAAGGGCGTGTGGGAAACCCGCGTTTCAGGCGACCTGCACGGGCGCTACTACGCCTGGCGCCTCCGGGTCCACGGCCTCGCGCGCGAGACGATCGACCCCTACGCGCGCTCCGCGGGACTGAACGGCCTCCGCGGCATGGTGCTCGATCCCGCGCGCGCCGCGCCCGAGGGTTGGAGCGGCTTCAGGCCGCCCGAGTGCGTTTCGCCCTGCGACGCCGTGGTCTGCGAAGTCCATGTCGACGACCTCACGAGCCGCGATTCCTGGGGCGGCGACCCGAAGCTTCGCGACACCTACTCCGGCGCCACGCTCGGTGGCACCCGCTACCGGAGCCCCGACGGCGTCGAGCTTCCCACCGGCTTCGACCATCTGCGTTCGCTCGGCGTCACCCACCTCCAGCTCCTGCCCGTCTTCGACTTCGTCTCGGTCGACGAGGCGCGGACCGGCGACCCGGACTACGCCGCGCGCCGCGAAGGCGGAGTCTTCAACTGGGGCTACGACCCGGGCAACTGGAACGCGCCGGAAGGTTCCTATTCGAGCGACCCGCGCGACGGCGAGGCGCGCGTGCGAGAGCTCCGCGCGCTCGTGAAGGCGGCCGGCGAGGCAGGCATGGGCGTGGTCATGGACGTCGTGTACAACCACGTCCCCGAGCGGCGCCGCTCGCCGCTCGAGGCCTGCGTACCCGGCTACTATTTCCGCGGCAGGCGCGACTCGGGCGCCGGAGACGACACGGCCAGCGAGCGGGCCATGTTCGGCCGCTTCATGGCGGATTCGCTCGCGTGGTGGCTCGAGGCGTACAAGCTCTCGGGCTTCCGCTTCGACCTCATGGGCCTCCACGACGCGGAAACCATGCGCCGCATCGAACGGCGCCTCCGGATGCTCCGGCGCGACGTGCTCCTCTGGGGCGAAGGATGGGACCTCTACCGGGGCGGACGCATGGTCCCGGCCAGCCAGGCCAATATCAGCGAGCTGCCGGGCTACGGCATGTTCAACGACGCCTTCCGCGACGGCGTCAAGGGCTCGGTGTTCGACGCTCCGGGCAAGGGCTGGATCCACGACGGCTCGAAAGCCGAATCGGTCAAGTTCGGGCTGGTCGGAGCGGTTCGCCATGCCGGGGTGCGAACACGCAGGGTGGAAGGCACCGCCAATCCGAAACCCTGGGGGAAAAGCGCCGCCGCAAGCCTCGCGTACGTCGAGGTCCACGACAACCTGACCCTCCACGACAAGCTCCTGCTCGCGGAACCCGGCATGGACGAGTCGCGCTACGCCCGGCTCCAGCGCCTGGCGCTCTCGCTCGTGTTGAGCGCCCAGGGCACGGCCATACTGCACGCGGGCTCGGAGTTCCTCCGCTCGAAGGAAGTGCCCGCCGAATGGCTTGTCGCAGGCGGCATCGACAAGTGCGTCGCCACGCCCGACGGCCGACGCTTCTTCTGCCATGATTCGTACAAGGCGGGAAGGTTCCTCAACGGCCTCGACTGGCGCCGCGCCGCGGCCAACCGGGACACCGTCGAGTACCTGCGCCGTCTCATCGAGCTCCGGAAGGCGCGGCCCTGCTTCCGCCTCGATTCCGGCGCCAGGATACGTGCGGCGCTCCGCTTCACCGCCGATTCGGCTGGCGTCCTTGCCTGGCGTATCGACGGCGGCCGCGCCCGCGACGGAGAGGGTTCGGTCTTTGTCGCCGCCAACTCCAACGAGGCGCCCTGCCGCATCCGCCTGCCGCGCGGGCGCTGGGCCTTGATCGCCGATTCAGGCAGCGCGCGCGCCTCGCTCCGTCCGCTCGACGCCCCCCGCGAAGGCGTCTTCGACCTGCCGGGCAAGAGTTTGTCCATATTCACGGAGGCGTGAACGGGAGAGACGCTCCAGTCAAGTCAGGTCAGGTCAAGTCGGGTCGGGTCGGGTCGAACCAAGGCCGGAGGGGGTCAGCTCAGGTCGAGGACCAGCTTGAGGCCGAGCTCGACACGCGCCAGCGTCGCCTGGCCTAGCGCGCCCGCCCGCTCGAGCAGGCGCCGCCGGTCGACTGCCGCCAGCTGCGAGACGACCGCCACCGAATCACTGGAGAGCCCGGATTCGCGGGCTTCGACGAAAACATTGCCCGGCGCGTCGGCGAGCGCGAGCTTCGTCGTGAGCGGCACGACAAGGACGGTTCCGATCCGGCTGGCGTTGAACGCGTCCGACTGCATGACGACGACGGGACGCCGGAAACCCGTTTCGCTGCCGAAGGGCAGGCCGAAGTCCGCCCGGAAAACCTCACCACGAGTCATGGCGCGTCAGCGTGCGGATCGATTCGACCGCGGCCCCGTCTTCCGGCGGCGTTTCCGCGGCAGGGGCGGTGCCGTCCGGCCCGTAGACCGCGTCGAGCCGCTCGGTCACCGCGTCGACGCGATGCTTCCGCACGAATTCCTCGAGCGCCCGCGCGTAGAGCTGGCTCCGGGGGATGCCCAAAGCTTCCGCGACTTCTTCCGCCTCGGCGTACACCGAGTCGGGCACCGATATTGCGGTCTTCATAAGACTGAGTATAACTACGGTATAACCGGACGGCAAGCCAAATCGCGCGCTTTTCTAGGCCGTCCGCGTCTCCGTCGCGAGCGCCCGGTGTCGCCGACCCGCCAGGGCGAGCCGTTCGCGCGAGAGCTCCATGCGCTCGCCGTTCAGCTCGATGGCGCGGATACCTGACGAAACCGGGACGATTATTCGGTAGACAATGTTCCCGTAGCCCGACTCGCGGAGCGCGGTCTCGACGAAGGCGATCCAGCCCTCCACGCGGACCTGGAGGTCCAGCACGCTGCGCGCGCCTGCGCGGTAGGCGAGCGTCTCGCCGTCGTCCGCGCGGTAGCGGAAAGCCGCCGTGCCGCCCTCTTCCACGAAGAGGACGAAGTCCACGAGCCGCAAGTCCTTGTGGTTCGTGTCGCGCGTGCCCGGCAGCATCGGCACGACGGCGCCGGAACGGACGAAGAGGGGCGTGCCCTCGCGTCCCGGTGCCGCGCGGACTACCCTTCCCCCTTCCATGAAGCGGCCCGCTGCCCAGTCGAACCAGCGCCCCGCGGGAAGCCGCGCGATGCGTGAGGCGGCCCGTTCGTCCAGCACCGGCGCGTGGAGCAGGTCCGGCCCGGCGAGGAATTCGTCGCCCGCTTCCGCCCCGCTCGTCCATGCTTCCTCCGGATACTGGTACCAGAGCGGCCGCATGACGGGGTCCCCGTTCTCGGCGGCCTCGATCCAGGCCTGATAGAGGTAGGGGAGCAGCTTGTAGCGCGAGCGGATATATTCGGCGACGACGCGCTCCGTGCGCCGCCCGCGCGTCCAGGGCTCCTGGTCGCGCGAGCCGGCCACGGAATGGTTGCGCAGGAAGGGGAAGAGGAAGCCCGCCTTGTACCAGGCTTCCATGAGCGCCGCCGACGCGTCGCCCGCGAAGCCCGGCAGGTCGGGGCCGTTGAAGGGCATGCCCGAAACCGAAAGGTTCAAGCTGAAGGCGACGGACGTGCGCAGGTGGTGGACGTTCGACACGTTGTCGCCCGTCCACATGCCTGCGTGCTTCGCCATGCCGAGGTACGCGGAACGGCTGATGAGGAACTGCCGGAGGTCCGGCCGAGCGCGCTCCAGGCCTTCGCGCGTCGCCATGGCCATGCCGAGCGCGTACTGGTTGTGGAAGGCCTCGTGGGGAATTTCGCCGCGGCCGAAGCGCATATCGAAAAGCGGCGCGCTGCCCGTGGACGGATCGTTCATGTCGATCCAGAAACCGGAAAAGCCGAGCTTCGCGAAGCGCTCGACTTCCGACGCCCACCACGCGCGCGCCTCGGGCAGCGAGAAATCCGGGAAGGCCGTGTAGCCCGGCCACACGAAGCCGATATAGTCGCCGCCCTCGGGGTTGCGGCAGAGCAGGTCCCGCTCCTTCGCGCTCGCGTACGCGGGAAACTCCCGGTCGCGCCGGAGCCCCGGGTCGAGAATGGGCACGATGCGGAATCCGCGTTCGGTCAAATCCGCGAGCTGCGCGACGGGCGCGTCGAAATGCCGCCTGTCGATGGTGAAGACGCGGAAGCCGTCCATGTAGTCGATATCGAGCCAGAGACCGTCGTTGGGAATGCCGCGCTTTTCGTACTCGGTCGCGACACGGTCCAGGTCGGCGTAGTCCTTGTAGCCCCAGCGGCACTGCTGGTGGCCGAGCGCCCAGAGCGGCGGCAGCTCCGCCCTGCCCTGCAGGGCCTGGATTTTCCGCACGAGGCCCGCGCCCGAGCGGTCCGCCAGTATCCAGACGTCCGGCGCCCCGTCGCGGGCGCCGAGGTAGAGCCAGCGCTCGAAGGGCGTCGAGCCCGCGGCGAAAATCCCCTCCCCCGCGCCGAGGTTCGCGAAGCCCGGGTACGGCGCGTCCATGACGAGGGCGAACCAGGGTCCGCCCGAAGCGCTTCCCGCCTTCCGCCCGATCAAGACCGGGAAGGACGCATAGAGCGGATCGGCGCGCGATTCCGCGACCGCGCTCCATTCGAAGTCGGCGAAGAGGTCGGTGTTCCAGAAAAGCGTTCGCTTTCCCGAAAGCTCGTAGCCGAGGTTCTTGCCGCCGAGGGCGTGGAAGCGCAAGGCCTCGTCGGGCTTGAAGCGTAGCATCCATTTCGGTCCCGAGAGCCCGAAGCCCGCGCCCGAGAGGAGCGTCGCGCCGTCCAGCGACAGCGACACGCCGCCGTCGGCCGAAAGCCGGCACGCCGCCTCCGAGGGCCGCGGGGCGAAGGACGAAGCGTCGAGCCCGGCAAGGCTCCCCGTCCCGCGCGGCCAGCGCGCGGACCTTCCCTCGAGGCGGTAGACGTCCGAACCGCAATCCTCGAGCTCGAGCTCGACCTGCTCGTGCGGCCCCCCCTCGAGCAGGACCCGAGCGTTTCCGCCCGGCAAAGCCGCGGCGCCCGGATCGGCTGCCACGGGGGCGAAACGGTAATTCTCCGGCGTGTCGATCTTGCGGTAGTTCATGGGTTCTCCTCAGGCAGGTCCAACAGTCCTGCGCGCACGAGCTTCTTCATGAGCTCGTAGATGTCGCCACGGTCGCCTTCCTTGCGTATGCCCACCGCGACGACGACCACCACGATGCGGTTCTCGAATACGCGGTAGACGATGCGGTAACGCTGCCCTGCGGCGCGCAGGGAACGGTAATCCTTCAGGGGACCCTTGAGCGGTTTGCCGAGCTTGAGCGGTTCGGCCTTCAGTTCCTCGAGTCTTGCGACGATCTGCCTGCGCGCTCCGGCCTCGATCCTGGCAAGGCGCTCCGCGGCAAGCCTGGTGAGCTTGACCTCAAACATCGAGACCCGAAAGGAACTCGTCGAGGCCGACCAGCTCGCCGGCCTCGAGCTGGCGTATGCCTTCCTTCAGCTCCGCGTACCCTGCCTCGTCGGAAAGGAGCTCCAGCGTCTCCGCGATGCTTTCGTAGCTGTCCCAGCGGAGCAGCGCGAAGACTTCCTTGCCGTGATTGGTGATCGAGATCGTGTCCTCGACCGAGAGCTCGCCCTCAAGCGAGGTGATCCGCCTGCGCGTCTCTGAAATCGACATCTGCCTGACCATGAGAGCCTCCACGAGCGCGGCTTGAAGCGCTCCCAGCCAGATGGTACATTTTTTTGCACATTTTTTCAATGCCATTTGTACATTTAATTCGGTAGAACTGACCGTCTGTGTTCCCGGTTCAGGAACCTTGGTCCGATATTCTTCCTGTTCCGGGAATAGACGCAATCCTAACCAGACCACTCACTTCGGCCAGTACTCGACCCCGCTCAGATCCTTGAAATGCGCGTCGTGGGTGATGACGAAGGCGCGGTGCCGCCGAGCGCTCGCGTAGATGACGCTGTCGGCGAGCGGCAGGCCGAGTTCGAGGCCGAGGCGTGCGGAAAGAAGAGCGAGCTCGGCGTCCAGTTCCACCGGGGTCGCGGCCTGCATGTAGGCGATGGCGCGCAGGGAAGCGTCCTCTCCGGCTTCGCGGAGCAGTTTCCGGAAGACCTCGTGCAGAATGACGGTCGGCATGATGATGGAGTCCGAACGTTCCATGCGCTCCCGATACGGAGCGCAGAGCGGGCTTCGCGCGAAGTATTCGAGCCAGCAGGAGCTGTCGAAAAGGAGCTTCATCGATCCCCGTCGCGCTCGATGCTTGTGTCGATGCCCTCCAGGAAGCCGTACAGGTCGCTCAAGGGGCCGACGGGAATGAGCTCGAGGCGCCCGCCGTAGGCGACGATCCGGAACTTGGTCCCCGCCTTCAAGCCCGAACGCTCCCTGATGGTCTTGGGGATGACGAGCTGGAATTTCGACGAGAGCGTTACCGTTGCCATGCGTGCCTCCCGATCGATCTTACGATACTTCGATCGATCGGTGCCGTCAAGCCCTGGCAGCTCACGACCCCGGCCCTACGCATACTCCCCCGGCCTCTCGACCAGGCGCCCGGTCACGTACTTGTGGAGGATGCTCGTCACCAGCGACTGGTACGGAAGGCCTTCCTCGAGCGCGCGGGTCTTGAGCGCCTCGACGTCGCGGCTTGAAATGCGGACGTTGATGCGTGCGTCCTTCGCGGTGGTTTCCCTCGCCGCCGCCACGAGCCGCTCGCGCACCTCGCCGAAGTTGGCGACGCTCCGCCACTCGCCGTCTTCGACGGAACGTATCAGCTCGCGTTCGTCATGGTCGGTCATATCGCGCCTCCGAAGCCGTGGAGCTTCGTGTATTTTCTGCTCGGGTAAAGCGTTTTGAGGAAAAACGAACCGTCCGGCTCCGGGACGCAGGGCACGCAGTACGCGTATTCGGCAACCTTGACCACCAGGATCACTTGGCCGCCGTACCGTTCCGGATTCGGATGCTCGAGGACGTCGATGAGGCCGCCTTCCTCGATGGCCGTCACGATGCGCTCGAACGATACGCCCCGCTGGATCGTGAGGATACGGTTCTTCTCCTCGCTCCAGCGAAAGCCCATGATCCAAACCTAGTCCTATGTGTGCCTTTTGTCAATACTTTCAATGACTCACAAACCAAGTAAAAAAACCGCCGCCCGGGCGAAGGGCCCGGGCGGCGGATCGGAAGGAGATGATTCACGCCGCGCCCCGCGGCGCGAGGCCGCGGGACGCGCCGCCGCGAAGTCGGTGACTTCGCGACGGCGTCAGGTCAGGGAGTAGCCTCGGTGATCGTCAGTACGGGAATGCCGGTCGACACGAAGGTGCTGGAGAAGTCCACGACGATCGTGTAGGTGTTGCCCGTGACGGAGCTGAAAGCAATATTCCCATCAACACCACTGACCGCGACCGTCGAGGTCGAGGCGTCCACGCCGCTGAATCCGACAAGATTGTTCCAGGCGGAGTCCGCGGCCACGGCGTACTTGAACTGGGCGGTTTCAGTCGCCGTGGAGGTATAGGTGAAAGTCGCAACGTCGGCCACCAGGTCGACCTTCGCGCGGCCCGTGTCGGTTGCCGACCAATTGGTCATGCCCGCGGCGCCCTCGAGGTCTCCGACGAGCCAGATGGAAACCGGCGGTTCGAAAGCCCACGCGGTCGTGCCGACGGAGGTCAGGGTGACGACCATCGAGTACTTGTCCGCCACGGTGACTCCGTCCTCGTCGATGGTGATGACGATGGTGTAGACGGAATCCGAGTTGGGGATGTCGGTGATGACGCAGTTGTCGCCCGTGGTCAGGAGTCCGACCGGGGTCGTTGAGGTATCCACTACAGTCGGGGAGGCGACGGACACGCCCTTGAGGAAACCTTCAATCGCTTCGAAACCGAAGCTGCCTGTCTTGCTGGCGGCGGTCAGGCCGGCGAAGGTCACGGTGCCGGTGCCGTTGCCATTGTCGACGAGCGTACCGCCAGTGGAGGTATCCCATCCAATGGTGAACAAGTCGCCCTTAATACGTAGTTTATCAGCAATAACAGCAACCGTCGGATTGGGGGCATCCGTAGCGCCGGCAATGAGCGTGACCGAAGGTGCGGCAGGGTCGGAGATGTCGACCTCGACGGTATAGGAGGACTTAGTAGCCGTGAAGTTCGCGTCCTGGGAACCGGCAGTCCCGGTGATCACGAAGGTGACCGGAGTGCCGGCGACCATGGCATCAGAATTGGGAGCCTTGAAGAGGCCGGCAGGATCACCGGCGGCATTCATGATGACAAACTTGTAATTGACGCCATTGTAAAGCCCAGTGATCTCGTAACGGAGGGTGTTGTTGTCAAGCTCATCCATCGTAAAGTTGTGCGTGGTCCAGCCATCATAACCACCCTTGATTGTCCAGTCCGAGGTCAGGTCGACCGGATCGCCACCGGTGGGGCTGGGGCACGCCACGAACCCGAGCAGGGTCACGGCGGCCAGGAGAAGAAGCATCGCCTTCTTCATTTCGCTCTCCTTGTAATCCAATGCCGCAGGCATTGGATGGGAATGCCGGGGAGCCGGGCCTACGCCCGACGGATCCCCGGTCATTGGTGACTCGTTCAGAAGCTCCAGACGATGCCGGCGCGGAAGGCGGCTTCGCTTTCGGAAGCCGCGACGCCGGACGTCGGCAGGTTATCGGTGAGGTCGAAGCCCGTGAGGGCGTCGGCGTCGTAGGGGTCCATGTTCCAGACGAACTGCGCGTACACGGTGGGGCTCTTGGCGGCGGGAGCGGGCACGAGCCACGTGACGCCGGCCAGGGCGCCGACCGGATTGGTCACCGCATCGCCCGAGCGGAAGCCGCCGCCGAGCTGGGCGGTGAGGCCCTTCGCGAAGCCGAGTTCCGCGAGCAGGGTGTTCCACATGGTCGCGCCGTTCGAGAGGCCGTACCAGAGGTCCACCGTCTCGAGGAGCCCGGGCACCAGGTCGCCGGCGTGCGCCGCGAGCCCGGCCTGGACGAAGTCGAAGGCGGCCTCGCCGGAAGCCGGCAGGGTGTCGTAGGAGAGGTCGGCGTAGAGCTCCGCCGTGAGCGGGCGCTTCGCGAGGAGGCTCACGTCGATGGCGAGTCCGGGCCGGGCTTCCACGGCGATGTTGCCGGCGAAGAGGTCCACGCTCGAGAGCGTGGCGCCCGCGTCGAGCTTGCCCCGCATCCAGTGGCCGAGGCGGATGGAGCCGCCCAGGTCGAGGCCGAGGGTCTCCTCGGCGCCGAGCACCGCATCGTTCCCGTCACCGTCCTGGTAGAGGAGCTGGGCCGCGGAACCTCGGTAGCTCGCGCCCAGGTAGCCGTCCCACATTTCGAAGAAATCCTCGTAGTCCAGCTTGAGCGCCGCCGCCATCTTGTCGGTGAAGGGCAGCTTCTCGGCGCTTCCGCCCGGGGTGAAGCGCGAGAGCAGGAACTGCCCGGACAGCCCGAGCATGCCGAGGTAGCCGCGGGCGCCGACGATGAAGTCCTGGCGCGTCAGGACCTCGAAAATCCTGAGCGGGTCGGTCTTGGTCAGCGAGCGGAGGTCGTACTGGAAGTCGAGCTCGTAGTCGCCGTACGCGGCCTGCGCGTACGCGTAGAGGCCGTAGAAGTCGTCCAGGCTGCGGTTCGGCACCAAGGCGGCGTCGAAGCTGAAGTCGCCGAGTTCGCGGAGCGCCGAGCCGAGCCGGAACGACGAGTAGCCGAGGTCCGCCGCGGTCTTCTCCGCCGCGACCGTCTCCCAGAGCGTGGACTCGCGGCCGGGCAGCCAGGTCTCGCCGTAGCCGGTTTCGTAGGTCACGTACTTCGTGTCGAAGCCGAAACGGAACTTGTCGAGCGCCGGGCGGGCGTCCTTGCCGTCGGCATCCTTGCCGAGCCAGAAGGCCGGGTTGAAGACGAAGCCGGAGGCCAGGTCCTCGAGGCCGTCGCCGAGCGCGAGGCCGTCGGGAAGCACGGTACCGTCGGGGAGCACGAGGCCGTCGGCCCCCCAGACGGGCGTCGAGCCGTCGAAAAAGGTGATCTCGAAGAAGGCCGGCATCTTGCCGACCACGTCGCCCTCGAGCTTCCAGATGCTCTTCGCGTCCACCGTCGACTTGCTCGGATCGAAGCCGCCCGAAGTGTCGAAACGGGTGTCGCTCTCGACGAAGGCGAAGGTGCCGAAGGAAAGCTTCTTGCGCGCTCCGGGCAGGAGGGGCACGACCGCGGAGGACGAGCCGCCCGAAGCGCCCGTTCCGCCGGCGGCCTGCATGGCCAGCACCTCGGCCACGATTATGAGGCCGTTGTTGCCGCCGAAGCCGTCGTCCTTCTTGTCGGGCGCCTTGAAGTCGAAGATGTAGCTGCCCTTCGAGAAGAACTTGTAGACGATCTCGTCCTCGAGGCCCGCCTCGATGGTCAGCTCCCAGAGCCCGTCGGCGTTGCGCGCCATCGGAACGCCCGGCTCCACCCAGCTGTTGAAGGAGCCGATGACCGCCATCTCGGAGGCCGCGTCATCCTTGTGCGTGAAGGTGATGGCGACCTTTCCGTCGCCTGAGTCCTTGATCCGTACGTCCGCGAAGACCGCGCTTCCGAGCAGGAAGAGGACCGCCGCGGCCGCGAGCAGTTTCTTGAGGTTCATGCCGTCCGCTCCTTACTCGTAATCCCAGTCGACCGCGTCGCCCGAGACGACGCCGAGGACGCGCTCGGGCGACGCGGCGCCCGCCCAGGTGTTGTCGAGGCTGACGTCCCCGCCCGATTTGCCCGAGTGCTTGAGGTCGATCTTGAACGTCGCCCAGTTCGGAAGGGTGTCGATGATCAGGAAGGTGAGCGTCGGCGTGACGATGGTGAGCGGGGTGCCGCCGAAGGAGAAAGTGACCGAGCCGTCCGCCGCGACCGAGGCGCGGTACCGGACATCGGTCTTGGCGACGGGGTCGTCGTGGATCCAGACGCCGTTCGCCTGCTTGTAGGAGAACACGAGGATGGTGCCCGTCGCGTAGGGCGAAGCGGGCAGCCCCGTCACCTTCACCTGCTCGATGGCCATCTCCGTGCCGTTGTGCAGCACGCTGCCGCAGCCTGAAAGGACGGCGGCGAGCGCGAGTATCAGGACGGCGAATACAGTCGTGTGCTTCATGTTCGCGTTCCTCATGCTAGAAGTCCCACTTCATCATGATCCGGAGCGTGGCGTAGCCGTCGTTCTTCGAGACGCCGCCGTCGGTCACGTAGCCGTCCAAGTCGAGGGTGTTGCCCCCGTCGTCGTAGGGATCCATGTTCCAGGCGAAGGCGCCGTAGAGGAGCGGGCTCTTGATGGCCGGCTTGGGCACCTTCCACGAGGCGCCGATGGAGGCGCCGAGCCAATTGTTCTGTTCGACCTCGGCGGCCGAGGCGCTGGCGCGGGGAACGCGGACGCCGAAGCCGAGCTCGGCACTCAAGTCCTTCGGCATGCGGGCCGCGAGCACCAGGGTGGTGAGGGACTTGTCGTCGTCCTCCGACCAGTTGTTGAAGCCGAGGTAGGCGTCGAGCGAGTTGACGACGCCCGGAACGGGCGCGTCGAGCCAGAGCTTGGCGCCGGCTTCGCCGAGCAGGAAGTTCGACCCGCTCGCGGTGAACAGGAAGCCTTCGTGGATCAGGTACTTGGCCTTCGCGTACGCGTTGATCGAGGACTTCTTCCCGACCAGGCCCGAGAGGTCGTACTCGACGTAGGGCTTGCCGTAGAGCTGGAGGTCGAGCACCGGCATCTCCAGGTGGTCGAGCGTGGCGCTCGAGTCGAGGCCGAGCTTGAGGGCCGGAAGCGGCTTTCCCCAGAGGTTGAGGTAGGCGCGCTGGCTGCCCTTGTCCCCGAGGGAGTCGCCGTTGCCGAAGAGCGTTTCGGCCATGGAGCCCGTGTAGCGGTAGCTCGCCGCGAGGCCGAAGGCGTCCGCGGGCAGGGCCCAGTCGGCCTTGAGCTCGCCGGCGACGTGGCTGTCGAGGCCGAAGGATTCCTCGCTGAAGAGGTTGACGAGGCCCTGGGCCGCCAGGTTCACGCCGGCGAGCTTGTACTTCGCGCCGAAAAGCAGGTCCTGGTGGTAGAGTTTGTCGAAGATCGCGGACAGGTCGTCCGTGGCGGCGCTCTTGAAGTCGTACTGGAAGTCGAGCTTGAGGTCGCCCGCGCTGGCGCCGAACCAGCCGAAGAAGCCGTAGTTGCCGCTCATCTTGTTCGGGGCGACGGCCGCCTCGATCGCGAGGCCGCCGAGCTTGCGGAGCTCGGGGCCCAGGTCGAAGCGCATGTAGCCGTCGTTGCCGTCGCGCTCGTTGAGCGTCTCCCACAGGATTGCCGTGCGCTTCTGGGGCTTGGCGTAGCCGTAGCCGGTCTCCCAGACGAGGTAGGGCGTTTCGAAGCCGGTCTTGATGGAATTGAGCACGGGGTTGGCGCCGCCGAGCCAGTTGACCGGGTTGAAGAGGAGTCCCGACGCGAGGCCCGCGAGGCCCGCGTCGAGCTCGGGGCTCACGAGGCCCGTGGCGTCCTGCGCCCAGACAGCCTTGTAGCCGTCGAACGCCTTCATCTCGAACCAGCCGGTGACGCTCGGCCAGAGGGTGCCG
>JAKLEE010000070.1 GCA_022703215.1 Spirochaetota bacterium
CGACCACGGGGACGCCGAGCTCGCGGAACTGGAGGCAGAGGTAGAGGTGGCGCTCGAGGTTGGTGGAGTCGAGCACGTCGATGATCAGGTCGGGTTTTTTGTCGAGGAGGAAATCGCGCGCAACCACCTCGTCGAGCGAGTAGGCGGTCAGGCTGTAAATGCCCGGCAGGTCGACGAAGCGGTAGCTCCGTCCGCCGCGCCTCCGCGTTCCCTCGCGCTTTTCCACCGTGACGCCCGGGTAGTTGCCGACCTTATGGTGCGATCCGGTCAGGGCGTTGAAGAGGGTGGTCTTGCCGGAATTCGGGTTGCCTGCGAGGGCGATGACGATCTCGTCGCGGACGCGGCTCATCGGCAGGCTTCTCCGGATCCATGGCCGCTGCGCGCGAAGCCGGGACGGGCGCCCATGCCGCGGCTCCGTCCCATGCCCCGTCCCCGGCCGCGCCCGAGGCCGTGGATGGGTCCGAAGGGCGAGGCGAGAGGTTCGGCGTCGGATTCCACCGCGATGCCCGCGGCTTCGCAACGGCGTATCAGGATGCTGTACCCCCTGATGAGCACCTGCAGCGGACCGCGCAGGAAGCCTCGTCGGACTATGCGTCCTTCGGCTCCTTCGGTGAATCCCATGTCGGCGAGGCGCTTGCCGACCTCGCGGTCGAGGAGAACCGAGTCTACGGTGAACGCGGCGCCTTCGGGCAGGTCTGCCAAGGTCATGGAGGCTCCTGTGAATAGTTGTAGTTAGATAAGACTAACAATAGCTCCCGACAAAACGACCACCGAGGTCGTTGTTAGCATACACTAATAGAACTGGAGATATCCGTCAAGCCTTCTTCGGTCCCGATTCCCCCGGCGCGCGACCTTGCCCCGATCTCGACTCAGCTCAGCGCACCTCGCCGCGGGGATGCATTTCGTCCCGGGGCGCGCGCGCGGCCTGGAATTCCGTCAGGTGGCGGCGGTATCGCTCCGGGACGAAACGGCGCTGCAGCTCCGGATTCGCGCGGACCGGATTGGACGCGGCCTCGAAGTAGGCGCGCCAAAGCTCCTCGTCGGGGTCCCGGTCCTCGTGATTCCGGGCTTCGGGATCCATCCGGCCGCTCGCCCCTCCGTCCCCTCGGGGCGAGCTGCGCGCGGGAAGGGGCAGCGGGGCGCGCTCAGCTGCCGGAGGCGCGGACGGCGCTCCGGCGGGACGGGCGGCGAGTCGCGAGGCGGCGGCTTCGACGTCCCGGCAGGCCTCGGTGAAAATCCTGCTGTCGGGCCCGCGGCCGGCGAGCGCGCATCGCCCGAGGTCCAGCACGCCGAACGGCACGGGGCCGGCCGAGTCGGAGCCGAAGCGGGGCGCGAGATGCGCGGCCAGCAGGTCGACGAGCTCGTTGTCGGGCTCGCAGGTCGCGAGCCAGGCGCGACCGGATACCGGCTTGAAGCGGAGCAGGCCCTCGAGCCGGTGGAATTCGCGGCGCACCGCGTCGGCGGCCGCGCGGACCGCGCGGCGATCCGGGTCGGCGTGACGGTCGAAGGCGTCGGGGCCGTCGCGGTCGAGGGCGAGCGCGAGCCTGAGGCAGGCGAGGTCGACGGGGCGGCCGCGTCGTCGGGCCAGCTCCAGCTCGTCCGGGGCGCGGTGGTCGGCGAGCTCGAGGCGCACGCGCGCCCGAGAGGCGAGCAGCGCGGAGCGAGCGGATGGAACCGCACGCCCCCCGAAAAGGTCCTGGCGGTCCGTCCGCGCCACCGAATCCGGGCAGGAGCCTTCCTCGAGCGCGAGGCCGATCAGGGCCCAGAAGCCGGCGGCGTCGCCGTCATGGACGAGGACGTTCACGCCGCCCCCTTTCCGATTCCGAGCTCGAGCTGCAGCGGATCGGCCGCGGGGACGGTCGGGATGCCGTCGGCGGGGACGGGGACGGCGCCGTGCGTGCCCCCTGCCTCGTCGCGGCGCGTGCCGCCGGCAGGCGCGGTTCCGTCGACGCCTCCGCGCGTGGCCGGCCGGTCGGAGAGCAGGGCGCGGAGCCGCGGGAGCCCGAGATCCTTCCCCGCTCCGGCCGGAGCGCGGCCGTGGACGGTCACGAACCAGCGCGCGCGCTTCATGACGAGGCCGAGCGACGGCAAGGCTTCGACGCTCAAGCCGCCCGCCCTCCGCGACTCGAGGATGCGGCGGGCCCCGGTAGCGCCGATGCCGGGTACGCGGAGCAGCTCCTCCCACGGAGCCTTCGCGAGTTCGACCGGGAAACGGTCGAGATGACGGAGCGCCCAGGCGCTCTTGGGATCCAGCTCCGGATCGAGGTTCTCGGCGCCGTCCTCGAGGATCTCCCCGGTCGAGAAACCGTAGCGCCGCACGAGCCAGTCGGCCTGGTAGAGGCGGTGCTCGCGGAGCAGGGGCGGCGGCGAGCCGGGCAGTCGCGGATCCGCCGAGACCGGCAGGTAGGCCGAATAGTACACGCGGCGCAGGCGGACTTCGCGGTAGAGCGCGCCGGCGAGCGTCACGATCTCGCGGTCGGAGTCGGGGCTGGCGCCGACCACGAGCTGGGTGCTCTGGCCGGCGGGCGCCCAGGCCCGGTTCCGCCGAGCGGCGCCGGACCGGTGCCGACCGTCGGTATCCTCGAGGATGCGCCCGTCGATAGCCCGCATCATGCCGACGATGGCGCGGCCGTCCTTGTCCGGCGCGAGTACCGCGAGTGCGCGCGCCGTGGGCAGCTCGATGTTTGCCGAAAGCCGGTCGGCCAGAAAGCCCGCCTCCGCGAGGGTACGCTCGCCCGCGCCCGGTATGGCCTTGAGGTGGATATAGCCGCCGAAGCCCTCGTCGCGCCGGAGGCGGCGGGCAACCTCGTTCATGCGTTCCATGACCGTATCCGGCTCCGCGAAGACCCCCGAGGACAGGAAGAGGCCCTCTATATAGTTCCTCCGGTAGAAGGAGACGACGATGCGCACCAGCTCGTCGGTTTCGAAGGCGGCGCGCGGAACCTCGGCCGATGCCCGGTTGGCGCAATAGGCGCAGTCGTAGCGGCATCGGTTGGAGAGCAGCACCTTGAGCAGGCTCACGCAGCGACCGTCCTCGGTCCAGGCGTGGCAGACCCCTCCGACGCTGGCCGCGCCGAGGGCGCCGCGCCGCGTGGAGCCGCTCGAGGCGCAGGATGCGTCATAACGGGCCGACGCGGCGAGGATGGCGAGCTTCTCCGCGGTTTCCATGCGTTTACCATACAGGCGTATAGCGGTGAACGCAAGCGGAAATTCTTGACCACCCGCCGATTCGCTGATAGGTTGGTTCCCATGTCGAACGTCACCCGCGAGGCCTTCCTCGTCCTCCTCCGCAGCCCCCAGGGCGGCGGCTCCCCGGACAGTATAGGTGTGCCCGCAGGTACGGTTGGAGATATTTGAGATAATCCGAACCGGGAATCGACGCGCGGCCGCCTCGAGGGGGCCGCGCTTTTTTTGTCCCCGGACCTTCGCGTCCGGCGACGAGGCGGCTTCCGGCGCGCGCCTGGTGTATCCCCGTCGGGGAAGGCCGGCTGCGAGAGGCCGCCCGCGATCGACCCGCTTCCTGGAGGCCTGTCATGCCCCTCATAGAATGCAGCTCGCTCTCGCGCGATTTCGGCGGGAATCCTGTCCTCGTCCAGGCGGACTTCTCCATCGAGCCGGGCGAGAAAGTCGCCCTGGTCGGCGCGAACGGCTCGGGCAAGACCACGCTGCTTAAAATCCTGCTCGGCCTCGACGACGACTTTCGCGGAAAGCTCATCCGGCGGCCTGGCTTGCGTATCGGCTACGTCCCCCAGGTCTTCAGGCCCGAGCCGGGCCTGAGCTGCGCCGCCGTCGTGGAAACTCCGGCCCGCGCCGCCCGAGGGCGGCTTTCGCGCATCGAGGAGGAGCTCGCGCACGCCAGTCCGGGCGGCGAGGGGAAGCTCCTCGAGGACTGGGCGGAGGCGCGCGAGGAATTCGAGCGGGCGGGCGGGGACGAGGCGGAAGACCGCGCGCGTCGCCTGCTTGCCATGACGGGGCTCGGCCACGCAGCCGACACGGAGGCAGCGAGCCTTTCGGGCGGCGAGCTCAACGTCCTGTCCATCGCGCTCGCCATGGCGGGCGAGCCGGAGCTGATAGTCCTCGACGAACCGGGCAACCATCTCGATTTCTGGGGACTGGCGTGGCTCGAGGACTTCCTCGCCGCCCTGCCGCAGGCGGTGCTGCTCGTCAGCCACGACCGCCGCATGGTGGACCGCGTGGCGGGCCGCGTGGTGGAGGTGGAAGAAGGCCGGCTTTCGAGCTGGACCGGGGGCTGGTCGGCCTACCGCCTGGCCAAGCTCAAGCGGGCGGCGGGACAGGGCGAACAGTGGCAGGCGGACCGCAAGAGGGTCGAGCGGCTCGAGGCCCTGGTGGCGCGCTTCGCGGAGATAGCGCGGGCGCGGCCGGACCCGGCCTGGGGCAAGCGGCTACGCGCGCGCCGCAGCCAGCTCGCGCGCGAGAAGGAGCGGGCCACCGAGCGCCCCGCGGGCGAGGCGCGGCGCATGGACGCGCGCATTTCGGTCGAGGAAGGCAAGGCCGATTTCGCGCTCCGCGTCTCGGGCTACGGGCGGGCTTTCGGAGAGCGGGTGCTCTTCGAGGACGCGGCCTTCGACCTCGAGCCCGGCGAGCGGGCGGCCATCGTGGGGCCCAACGGTTCGGGCAAGACCACCTTCCTCCGCGACCTGGTCGCCGCGCCCCGCGACGGTACGGGCAGCATCCGTCCCGGCCCGGGCGCGACCATCGGCTACTGCCCCCAGGAAAGCGAGCGCGCGCCGGAGGGCGTCACGGTGTCGGCCTGGATAGAGAGGCTCGGCGCGAAGCCGGACGAGGCGGCCAAGCACCTCGCCCGCTTCCTCTTCCCCCGCGACGCGCTCGACCGGCCCGTGGCCGGGCTCTCGGGCGGCGAGCGGAAGCGGCTCGACGTGGCGGCGGCGGCCTGGATCAAGGCGGATTTCCTCCTCCTCGACGAGCCGACCAACCACCTCGACGTCGCCTCGCGCGAGGCGCTCGAGGAGGCGCTCGAGGAATACCGCGGCACCGTGCTCCTCGTGTCGCACGACCGCTGGCTGCTCGAGCGCGTCGCCGACCGCGTGCTGCTCGTGGAGAACCGGCGCTTCACCGCCTACGAGGGGGGCTTCGCCGAATTCTGGCGCGACCTCGGCGCGGGGCTCGGAGTCGGCCGCGTCGTCCGGCGCCCCGCGGGGAAGAATGGCGCGGACCTCGAGTCGAGGGCGGCCGACCGGGCGCGCGGCACGAAAGCGGCGCCGAAACCGGGCTCGCGGGACGCGGAGCTCGAGAAGCGCATCCTGGCGCTCGAGGCGGAGAAGGTCGAGCTCGAGCGCAGGTCGGCCAAGGCCGCCGCCGCGCGCGACTTCGCCCTGGCCGGCAGGCTGGCCCGCGAGCTCGAGGAGAAGAACCGCCTCGCGGAAAAGCTCTACGCCGAATGGGGGGAGTGAATCCGGAAGGCAACCACGGAGACACGGCGTCTGGGAGTGAGGAGGGAGTGGAAACGGGAGACTTGGAGCAGCGGAGCAAAGGAGTACCCTGTTGGAACTCCTTTTCGAATTTCCTCCCTCTTGTCTCCGTGTCTCCGTGGTTCGGCTTTCTAGTGCGGCTCGCCGCGGGACATTTTGCGGCCGTGCTCGAGGACGGGACCGAGGACTTCCATGGCGGTGCGCACCGCGGCGGTCGAGCCGGGCAGGTTGACGACGTAGCTCGTGCCGCGCATCCCCGAGTATGCGCGCGAGAAGACGGCGTTCGGCGTCTCGAGGAGGCTCTTCGCGCGAATGGCCTCGGCGATGCCGGGCAGCTCGCGGTCGCAGAAGGCGGCAGCGGCTTCCGGCGTCACGTCGCGGGGGGCGGGGCCCGTGCCGCCCGTCGTGACGATCCAGTCCGCGTCGGCGTGGGCGTGGAGCGCTTCGAGGATGCGTTCCTTTTCGTCGGGGACCAGGGCGCGCCGGATTTCCGCGTCGGGCGCGGCCTCGCGGAGCAGGCGCTCGAGCTCGGGACCCGAACGGTCCTCGTAGACGCCTGAAAAAGCCCGGTCAGAAACGGTAACGACCGCGATCACCACGGCGGACCTCCCCTCCGACGAGCACCCGGGCGAAGATGCCCCGGCGCGGCATGACGCAGTCGCCCACGATGGCGCGGATCTCGCAGCCGTGGTGGCACTCCTTGCCGATCTGGGTCACCTCGAGCACGGCCGCGCCGATCTCGAGGCGGGCTCCGACGGGCAGCTCGGCCACCGCGACGCCCTTCGTCGTGACGTTCTCGGCGAAGTCGCCCGGCGCTATGGTCGGCAGGACCGCGCGCATGCCGTCGACGTCCTCGTCGGCGAGCAGGGAAACCTGGCGGTGCCACTCGCCCGCGTGCGCGTCGCCTTCGATGCCCCAACCGGCCCTGAGGACGACCGAGTCGACGGGCATTTTCTTTGTTCCCTTGGCCGTCGAGACGTTGAGCGAGCCGACGGTGAATTCGCCTTCGTCCGGAATCACGAAGCCGCCTCCTTGGTCTTCTCCACGAGCGCGACTTCGCGGATGCGCATGGTCTTGTCGACCGCCTTGCACATGTCCCAGACCGCGAGCGCCGCTACTGAGGCCGCGGTGAGCGCCTCCATCTCGATGCCGGTCTTGTCGGTGCAGGCGGCCAGGGTGCTGATCCCGACGCCGTCGTCCAGGACCTCGAGCTCCACCTCGACCCGCTCGATCTCGATGTTGTGGCAGAGGGGGATGAGCTCCGCGGCGCGCTTGGCGGCCATGATGCCGGCTATCCGGGCCACCGCGAGGACGTCGCCTTTTTCGAGCGCGTTGGCGCGGACGAGGGCCACCGTGGCGGGCGCGAGCTCGACGAAGGCGCGCGCCCGCGCCGTACGCTTGACGCGCGGCTTGGCTGAGACGTCGACCATGCGGGCCGCCCCGCGCCCGTCGACGTGGGTGAGCTTTCCTTCCATGTAAAACCTCGCGATGCGGAAACGCTCGTTTCCGCGGATTTAAAAGTGCGGAGGCTAGCCCCCGATCTGGCCGACCTCGAGGTCGTCGCAGGTCGGTCCGAGGGCGGGTTTCATGCGGACGCAGCGGACGAGGGAACGGGCGGGCTCGACGCGCTCGAGCGCCACGCCCTCGGAGGAGCGCAGGCAGGGGCGCAGGGTGCCGTCCGCGAGGAGGCGGATGCGGTCGCATTTCGCGCAGGGGGGCGGGCGGTCCTGCCCGTGGTCGTCGCGCTTGGCCTCCGAAAGGCTGTAGCGGGCTATGGTCTGGACCGCGACGCCCTTGTCCCGCGCGTAGCGCCGGATCCGCTCGAGCTCCCGTTCCCCGTCCTCCTCCATGACGACGACGTTGAGCTTCACCGCGAGGCCCGCCGCGACGGCCGCGTCGATGCCCGCGAGGGCGTCCGCCAGGCGGCCGCCGCGGGTCAACGCGGCATAGCGCTCCGCGTCGAGCGTGTCGAGCGAGACGTTCACGGAGTCGAGGCCGCGCTCCTTGAGCTCCGCGGCGACGGGCGCGAGCAGGGTGCCGTTCGTGGTCATGGCGAGGGTCCCGACGCCCGGCACGGCGCGGAGCATGGAGACGAGCTCGGGGAGTCCTTTCCGGACGAGCGGCTCGCCGCCGGTGAGCCTGAATTTGTCGAAGCCGAGGCCGACCGCGGCGGCGACGGTGTCGCGGATGGCCTCGAAGCTGACGACGCGCTGGTGGGGTATCCACGGTACGCCTTCCTCGGGCATGCAGTAAACGCAGCGGAGGTTGCAGCGGTCGGTCACCGAGATCCGGAGGTAGCGGATCTCGCGGTCAAAGGAGTCGCGCATCGATCTCGCTTCCCGCCCCGCGGAATTTCTCGCCGATCTCGAGGCGGACCAGGCAGTCGGCTTTCTCGAGGGCCTGGAGCATGGATGAACCCGAGTAGGGCAGGGCGCGGACGAGGGCGCCTTCTCGTCGGGCGGGGAACCATTCGACCCGGTCGGCGCTTTTTCGCGAAAGGTCGTGGGCGAGGCGGAGCGGCAGGACCGGCGGCTCGTACCGGATGCCCTGGAGCCGCGCCAGCAGGGGCTTCCCGAAGAATTCGAAGTTGACGAAGGTCGAGACAGGGTTCCCCGGCATGCCGAGCACGAAGCGGTTCGCCGAGCGGCCGAACCAGGTGGGCTTGCCCGGCTTCATGAGGACTCCGTGGAAGAGCCGTTCGACGCCGAGGGCTTCGAGCACGGCGGGCACGTAGTCGTAGTCGCCCATGGAGACGCCGCCCGAGAGAACCACCACGTCGCATTCGGACAGGGCGGTTCGCGCCATCCGCTCGAGCGCGTCCTCGCGGTCGGCGACGCGGCCGTAGAAGATGGCGCGCGCGCCAGCGGCCTCGGCGTGCGCCGCCAGTTGGGGGCCGTTCGAGTCGTAGATGGCGCCGGGCGCGAGGGCTTCCCCGGCGGAGCGGAGCTCGTCGCCGGTGGAGATGACGCCCACGACCGGCCTGCGGGCGACGGGCAGCTCCGCGTAGCCGGCCGCCGCAATGATGCCGAGGTCCTGGGCGCGAAGGCGCCGCGGCGTCATGATCGTGTCGCCCGCGCGTACGTTCTCGCCGCGGCGGATGATGTTGTCGACCTTCTCGGGCTTCGTGAATCGTACGAGCCCCGGACCCGACTCCTCGGTCCACTCGACACGCTGGACCGAGCCAGTTCCTGCCGGCAGGGGCGCTCCGGTCATGATGCGGACGCATTCGCCCGGAACGAGGGGCGCCCGCGGCACGCCGCCCGCGGCTATCGTGCCCGCGACGCGGAATTCGCCCGTGGCGCCGGCCGGAAGCGGATGGGCGAAACCGTCCATGGCGGACTTGTCGAAGGGCGGCTGGTCGACGGGGCTTTCGAGGGCACGCGCCATGACGCGGCCGAGCGCGGACGCGAGCGGGACCTTCTCGATCGCGGGCGCGAACTCGAGCGCCTCGATCAGGGCGAGGGCTTCGTCCGGGTGGATCATCGGGGCGGCTCCTTGGGGGAAGCTGGGATTCCGGATACTCCGGGACCTTCGCCAATGCGGCCTTCATCCAGCCGCACGACGCGGTCGGCGAAGGAGCGGGCGAGCTCGGCCTCGTGGCTCGAAAGGATGACGCAGAGCGAATTCCCGCGCCGGGCATTCAGCACGGCCTCGACGATGCGCGGCTTGGACGCCGAGTCGGCGGCGGCGGTCGGCTCGTCGAGGAGCAGCAATTCCGGCTCGAGGACGAGGGCCCGCGCCAGGGCCACGCGCTGGGACTCGCCGCCTGAGAGCGCGCGCGCCTCGCGGTGGGCGAAAGCTTCCAGGCCGACGGCTTCGAGGGCGGCTTCCACGCGGTCGCGCAGCGCTCCGCGCGTGAGCGCTGCATGCCGGCCTGAGCGCGCGCGGAGGCCGAACGCGACGTTGCGGAACACCGAGCCCGCCAGCAGGTAGGGCGCCTGGTGGACGTAGACGCGGCGTGCGCGGCGCCCGTCGTCTTCGGCCAGCGGCTTTCCGTCGAAACGCAGCTCGCCCCGGCTCGGCGCGACGAGCCCGCCGAGCGCCTTGAGCAAGGTGGTCTTGCCCGAGCCGTTCGGCCCGAGCAGCGCTACGATCTCGCCGCGCCGCGCCTCGAAGCGATCGAGCGACACGACGACGCGCTCGCCGTAGCGAATTTCGAGATCGCGCACCTCGACGAGGAGCTCAGGCATCGCGGCGTACCAGTGCGTGGACGACGGCGTTCACGGCCAACGCTATGGCGAGCAGGAGGATCCCCAGCGAGAGGGCGCGCTCGAACTCGCCCTTCGAGGCGTCCAGGGCGATGGCGGTGGTCATGGTGCGGGTGTGGAAGCGGATGTTGCCGCCGAGCATCATGGACACGCCCACTTCGCCGGTGACGCGGCCGAAGGCGCCCACGGCGGCCCCCGCGAGCACGAGGCGCGCCTCGTAGGCGGTGGCGGCGAGGCGGCGCCAGGGACCCGCCCCGAGCGTGCGCAGGGTCTCGCCGAAGCGCGGGTCGAGCTTGGAAAGCCCGGCGTAGGCGGCGTAGGTCACGACCGGCAGCGCGAGTACGGCCTGCCCGAGGATGACGCCCTCGGGTTCGAAAAGCCAGCCCAGGCTTCCGAGCGGTCCCGAGCGCGAGATGAGCGAGTAGACGGCGAGCCCGATGACGACCGTCGGGAGGGCGGTCAGGGCGCCGACGGCCGCGACCAGGGCCCGCCGGAACGGGAAGCGCCCGAGCGCCAGGGCGAAGCCGGCGGCCGTCCCCGGCAGCGTGGCGAAGAGGGTCGACCACGCCGAGAAGCGCAGCGTGGTCGCCGCGATCGACCAGGTCTCGGCGTCGCCGCCGAAGATCAGGTCGAACGCTCCCGAGAACGGGCTCACTTCGCCGCCGGGCTCGGGAAAAAGAGCTGCTCGCCGCCTATCTTGAACGAGGCGATGAGATCGCGGCCTTCCTTCGAGGTCAGGAACTCGGCGAAGGCGGTGGCCCCTTCGATGTTGGTCCCGGGCCAGCGTTCGGGGTTGACCGCGATGACGCCGTAGGGGTTGAACAGGACGCGGTCGCCTTCGAAGCCGATGGCGAGCGTCGTCTTGTCCTTGACCGCGAGCCAGGTGGCGCGGTCCGCGAGCGTGTAGCCCTGCAGGGCCTCCGCCATCAGGATGACCTGCTCCATGCCCTGTCCGGCCTCCTTGTACCAGGCGCCCGCGGGGGCGACGCCGGCCTTCTTCCAGAGGTCCAGCTCCATGACGTGGGTGCCGGACTTGTCGCCGCGCGAGACGAAGGCGGCTCCGGCGCGCGCGAGCCGCGCGAAGGCGTCGAGCGCGTCCTTCGCGCCGGCCAGGCCGGCCGGATCGGCTTTCGGCCCGACGATGATGAAATCGTTGTACATGACGTCGCGGCGGTCGACGCCGTAGCCGGCGGCCACGAAGGCGTCCTCGAGGGCGCGGGCGTGGACGAGCACCGTGTCGGCGTCGCCGTTTTCGCCGAGCTTGAGCGAGGCGCCGGTTCCCACGGCCACGACCTCGACCTTGTAGCCGGTCTTCGCCTCGAAGACGGGCAGGATGAAGTCGAGAAGCCCGGAATTCTCGGTGCTGGTGGTGGTGGCCAGGCGGATCCGCGGATTCGCGGGCGCCGGGACGCCCGCGGCCGGGACTTCTTTCGAGCCGAGCGCGGAGAGGGAGGCTGTCGCGGCGACGAGGCCTGCGACGACGAGGAGGGCGGCGCGGAGGCGCCTCGTTGAGGTGTGCATGGTCGCTCCTTTCCGAATGCGGGAGGCTCGGGCGGTTTCCCTGCCCGGGCCCTCGGCCGGCGGCCGCGTGGAGCGGACCGCTCGGCACCGACCGCCCGGCCAGCGCTTTGCGCGGTGAGGCCGTGGCGGTTCGGAGGCGATGTCTCGCGCCTCCCGCCTGAGGGAAGCGCGGAGGCATGCTAGCCCGGGCGCCCGGGCCTGTCAAGGAAAAGGCCGGCGCCCGAAAGCGCCGGCCTTCTGAACTCGCGAGGCGTTTTGCCCCGATCAGAATTCCTCGAACTCCGCGTCGAGCTCGTCACGCTTGATTGCTATGCCGCGCTCGGCGGTCGGCCCTTTCGGGGGTTCCGCGGGCGCGGGGGAAGCCGGAACCGGAGGTGCGGCGCCGGGTGCGGATGCCTTGCCGGACGCGCGCCCCGGCCCCGCGGGCGCGTGCCCGGCGATTTCCGCTTTCCCGGGGGCTCGCTTCACGGGAGCCTTCCTTTCGGTGTGGCTGCCTGCCGCGCGCGGTTCGCCTCGCGGCCTTCCGGCCGCCCTCCGTCCGGGCCCAGGCAGGGCGACGGCGGTCCCTCCGAGCGAGAAGAAGGCCGCCTTCGCGCGCAGGGCCTCGGCCAGGCGCGCCATCTCGCCGGTCATGGCCGCCATCTCCTCGCTCGAGGCCGCGTTGGCCTGCACCACCTTGTCCAGCTGCATGATGGCCTTGGTGATCTGCTCGGCGCCCGTGTCCTGCTCGGCGCTGGCGGCGCTGATCTCCTCGACCAGCTGGCTGGTGCGCCGGATGTCCGGAACGATCTCGTCGAAGGTCTTGGCGGCCTTTTCGGCCACGTCGACGGATCGCACCGAGAGCTCGCCGATCTCGGTGGCCGCCAGCTGCGAGCGCTCGGCGAGCTTGCGCACCTCGCT
>JAKLEE010000071.1 GCA_022703215.1 Spirochaetota bacterium
CTGGAAGGTCAGGCCGCCCTCTGACGCGTAGATGGACTTGACGTTGTTGTACGAAACCACCTCGTACCGGGAATAGGCGGAACTCGCCGAAAAGAACGACGAGACGAGGTACCCGTGATCCTGGGGCAGGGAGCTCCGGTTATAGGCGTCGAACAGATCCATCGCTTTGACGGGCATGGCAACCTCCACAGAACGAGTATAACCCCGTGGGCCCTTCTATCAAGCGCCCTTCGGTTTTTTCCGGCGGGCCGATGCGGCCTTTGCTTCGAGTTCGGCAGCGGCCCGCGCGTACTGCTCCGCGAACTCGCGCACTCCGCTCGCGGCGTACAAGCGGGCGAGCAGCCTGATCGGGAGAGGATCGCGGGGCGAAAGGGCGGCGGCCTCGCGGAAGGCTTCCGCGGCCTCTTCGGTCTTTCCCGTCCGGGAGAGCAATTTCCCGAGCGCCAGCAGGGGACCGGACTTGCGGACGACCGGCGCGCCTTTCCGGAGCAGCGTGACCGCGAGCTCGGTGGAACCTGCCTTGTCCAGGCACCAGGCGAGCGCCATGAGGAGTTCCGCGTCCTTGTGGTCTTCGCGGAGCAGGTCGCGATAGAGGGGGACTGCTTCGCGGTAGCGGCCGGTCTCGCGGTACGCCCGCGCGAGGAGCCTCCGTCCGCTCGAGCCGGGATTCCCCCAGGCGAGCCCGCCTTCCAGCCAGCGCGCGGTTTCCGGCCAATCTTCCCGCGCGGCCAGCCGGTCGACGTGGTCGCGGCGCACCTTCGCGTTGTCAGGCCAACGCCGAAGGTATTCGGCATAGGCTTCGTCCGCGGCCGCTTCGTCGCCCGTGCTCTCGGCGGCGGAAATGCGGTACAGCCTGCAGAGTTCGTCCTCGGGGCGGATTTCCAGGACTTTCGAGAACCAGCCCGACGCGAGATCGGGCCTGCCGTCGCGGTACAGCGCCTCGCCGAGCGCGAACATGAGGTCGGCGTCCGCCGGCCACTCCTTCAGCAACGAGTGGAGGCGCGGGATGAGCGAGGAAGGCGCTTCGCCCGAGCGCGACGAGCAGAGGGTAGAATAATACGAGGCGATCGAGGCGTCGGCCCCGTCGCGGGCGGCCCGGTCGGCAGCCTTTCGGGCGGCGGCGAAATCGCCGGAATCGAAGAGGGCGGCGGCGTAGGCGAGGCGGAGCTCGCCGGCGCCGGGCTCGAGCTCGAGCGCCCGGGCGTAGTGGGCCACGGCCCTGTCGAGGCGGCCGAGTGCGCGGTACGCCTCGGCGGCGACGGCGCGGATCCGGGCGTCCTCCGGATCGGCTTTGATGCGCGAGAGGGCGGCCTCGAGCGCGCCGGCGCTGTCGCCCGATTCCAGGAGCATCAGCGCGCGGTAGGAGGAGATCGACGCTTCGTCCCACTGGAGGTCGGGCAATTCCGGATGCGCGGCGCGGATCCGATCGAGGGCGAGCATGGCTTCGCGCGGGCGGGCGGCCGCGAACAGGAGCTCTACCCGTCTGACGGCGATGCCCAGCTCGTCCGGAGCGGCCGCCAAGGCGGCCTCGCAATCGGACAGGGCTTCCTCGATCCGGCCGAGCTCGCGCAGGGCGCGGGAGCGGTACAAGCGCTGCGGCGGGCCGTCGAGGCCGTTCTCGATGACGAAACCGAGCATCTGGCGGGCGAGCTCGGCCTCGCCGCGAGAAAGAAGCCGCACCGCCCGGACGAAAAGCGCGGACAGGTAGGCGCCGAAGATCCGGCGGTCGTCGGGGGCCAGGGCGACCGCCTTTTCGAGCGCGCGCACGGCCGCTCCCGCCCGGTGCAGTCGGAGCACGGTGTAGCCGTAGAGCGCCCAGCCTTCAGCGCTGCCGTCCTCGAGCTTGAGGGCCCTCCGCAGGCAGCGCGCCGCGCCGTTGAGTCGTCCCGCCGGCAGCATCGCGCGGCCGAGGAAGAACCAGGCGGCGGCGCTCTCGGGCCTGGAGCGGGCATAGCGATCCAGGTGTTCGATAGCCGCGCCGAGCCGCCCGCAGGCCTGGAGGGCCCGGCCGAGGTAGAGCCTGGCCTCGGGAGGGTTCTCTCCTTCGGCCACGACGCGTTCGAGCAGCTCGACGGCGCGGCGGTAATCCCGCTTGGCGCCGGCCTCGAGCGCCTCCTTGAACGGGTCATCCTTGTCCTGGGCACGCGAACGGCTCCGGCTGGGCATGCCCCGAGGGTACCCCGGACCTGAGGGCGCTGGCAAGCGAGCGCCGCTTCCTGAGCCGGGGCAGCCCGCGTATAATGGTTCCATGCGAATTTCTCGATACAGCCCGGGGCTGCCGACCTTGGCCGCGATCGCGGCCCTGGTGCTTTCGCTCGCGCTCGTCTGGGCTTTCGTCATCCGGGAATCCGCCTCGATGGGCGTCGAGCTCGAATACGAAATTTACCGCAACGCGAGCGCGATGCTCGAGAACGCCTGGCAGGATCCGGAGTCGGCGACGGCCGACCCGGAAGTCATGGGCTTCGGCCTGTACGACGGTTTCGGCGAAGCGACTTTTCGGGATGGACGGGCTCCGCAACGCCTCGATGCCGGGGATCTGCCCCAAGGCGCCTATCGATTGAGCATCGGGGTAGACTCGGCCGTGCTCGTACGGGCCCTCGGCGCCGAGGCTTCACGTTCCGGCATGATGCGACCGATGATGGGACGCGGCAGGCTGCAGTCGCCCGGGAGCCCCGGCGAACCCTGGACTCCGCTCGCCGGAGCATCGAGATACGTCTGGATCGAATATGCGCTCGGCGCGTTCCGTACCGGGCGAGCCGTCCTGTTCGGCGGAGCGGGGCTGCTTACCCTGGCGCTCGGCGCGGGAGCAGCGCTCGTCGCGCGCCTCGCCGCCAGGAACCGGGAGCTGGCCACCCGCGCCGCGCGCGACCGGGAACTCGTCCAGCTCGGCGAGGCGGCCAGGACGCTCGCGCACGAGATCAAGAATCCCCTCGGCGTTATACGGGTCCAGAGCGCGCTCGTGCGGAAGCGAATCAAGGAAGGCCCCGCCGGGGCCTTCGAAGGGCTCGCGATCATAGACGAGGAGACGGCGAGGCTTTCGGATCTGGCGGACCGCATCGGCGCGTTCCTGCGGGGCGACGAGGGCGTTCCCGAGACCTTCGCGATCGGCCCCTTCCTCGCGGATTTTTCAAGGCGTTACGGGGCCGCCTGCGAAAGCGGTCAGGCGCTCGCCGCCATCGGAGCCTCGGTTCGCGCCGATCCGGAACGACTGCGCGGCATACTGGACAATCTGGTAGCGAACGCGCTCGACGCGGCGGCTGAGGCCGGCGCCGAGCGCGCGTTCACCCTGGAAGCCTTGCCCAGGAAGCGGAGCGTGGAGCTGCGGGTCGGCGACCGCGGCGCGGGCATACCGGCCGGCCTGGGCGAACGGGTTTTCGAACCGTTCTTCACCACGAAGGCGCGCGGCTCGGGCATCGGGCTGGCCCTGGCCAGACGCCAGACCGAAGGCGCGGGCGGCAGCCTCAGGCACGAACCGCGGGAAGGCGGGGGCACCTGGTTCGTCGTGAGCCTGCCGCGGGTCGGATCGGGAACAGGTGCGCCGGAAGCGGTTCCGGGCGGCGAGGGGGACTAGCCTAGGTAGCGCTTCGGCTCCGCGCCCGAGACCGAGGCGACGAGCTCGATGAAGCCCTTGGCCGGGCTCGCGGCGACCTTTTGGAGGAGCACCTCCTCGACCTGGAAGAAACCGACGCTCTCGGTCATCTCCACGGAGATGCGTATGGGCAGGCGTTCTCCCGGGCCGATCGAGACGCGCTGGACCGAGGCGGCAGAGTACTGGTGGATGTCGCCGACGCGTGGCTCCGTGGAAAGCAGCATGGGAATGCGCGAACGCCCCCGTTCCATGTCGCAGCCATCCGCCACGAGGACGAGTCCCGCCTCGATGGAATGGATCCGCTGGGTGGCCATGTGTCCGAGTATCCCTTCGAGGGCCATCGATCGGATGGTCACGCGTCGGCGGATCTCTCCGGGGTGCAGCGTGGCGAGCAGGCGCTCGATGACGGGCTGTGCCAGCAGCGCGCCGGTCTGCTCGTGGTTCTGCCGGCCTATGCTCATTCCGATGTCGTGAAGGAAGGCGGCCAGCAGGATGGCTTCGAGCGAATCCTCGCGCGAGCCCGCCTCGTCGCGTTCCAGGGAGAGGGAAACGCCGGACTTGCCCAGGAGGCCGGCCATGGCGAGCGCGTTGAGGGCCACCTTGCGCATGTGCACCGGACCGTGGTCGTTGAAGCCGAGGCGCCGGATGGCGACGGCATTGGCGTAATCCTGGAGCTCGGCCACTTCCTCGTCGGCCAGCAGGAGCTCCGCGAGCGCGCGGACGGAGCCGGAGGTGGCGTCGAGCAAGCTGCGGTCGAGCGACAGTTCCTTGGGGCTTTTCATGGGTTTAAGATACGCCCGGGCGCCGCTCGCGGACAAGGCTCGCGCGGATCCGGCACGGGCTCGGCTGGGGAGCGGAAGGGCGAGGGGGCGGTAGGCGCGTCCCGTACGAGGACTGCCCGGCTGGCCGGATGGCGGCGGCGCATAAAAAGGCCCCGGGAAGGATGATTCCCGGGGCATTCCGCGCGTGCGGCCGCGCGCTCAGTAACGGGCGAACACGGAGGCGATCCGCGACAGGGCTTCGCGGAGCTCCTTTTCGGTGATGGTTAGCGGAGGCGCGAAGCGGATGATGTTGCCGTGGGTCTGCTTCGCCAGCACGCCCGCGTCGCGAAGGGCGACGCAGACGTCCCAGGCCTCGAAGCCTTCCTCGAAAACCACCGCGTTGAGCAAGCCCTTCCCGCGCACCAGGCGCCTGGCGCGGCAGGGCATCTTTTCGACGGCGGCCCGGAACTCCCGGCCGAGGGCCTCGGCGCGCTCGTCGAGGCGCTCGTCGACGAGGACGTCGAGGGCGGCGCTGCCGATGGCGCTCGCAAGCGGGTTGCCGCCGAAGGTCGATCCGTGCGTGCCGGGCGTGAACACGTCCATGACCGCCTTGTCGGCCACGATGGCGCTGATGGGCATGATGCCGCCGCCGAGGGCCTTGCCGAGGCACATGATGTCGGGACGCGCCCCCTCGTGCTGCCAGGCGAAGCGCTTGCCGGTGCGGCTGAAGCCGGTCTGGATCTCGTCGGCGATGAAGAGCACCTTGTTGCGGGTGCAGATCTCGCGGACCGCGCGGAGGTAGCCCTCGGGCGGGACGACGACGCCGGCCTCGCCCTGGATGGGCTCGATGATGACGGCGACGGTGTCCTTGGTGATGGCCTTCTCGATGGCGCCGGCGTCAGCGTAGGGAACCTTGACGAAGCCCGGGGTGTATGGACCGTAATTGACGGTCGAATCCGGGTCGTTCGACATGGAGATGACGGAAATGGTGCGGCCGTGGAAGTTCCCCTCGGCGCAGATGATCTCCTGCTTGCCGTTCTTGACGCCCTTGACCTCGACGCCCCAGCGGCGGGCGGCTTTGAGCGCGGTCTCGACGGCTTCGGCGCCCGTGTTCATCGGAAGGGCAGCCTCGTAGCCGGTGAACTCGCAAAGCTTCTTGAGGAAGTCGCCCATGCGGTCGTTGTGGAAGGCGCGCGAGGTGAGAGTGACGCGCTTCAGCTGGTCCTTGACGGCCTTGACGATGCGCGGGTGGAGGTGGCCCTGGTTGACGGCGGAATAGGCCGAAAGGAAGTCATAGTATTCCTTGCCTTCCGGATCGATGACCCGCGCGCCTTTCGCGCGGGAAATGACGACGGGCAGCGGATGGTAGTTGTGGGCTCCGTAGCGTTCGTCGAGCTCGATGAATTCCTTGGTTCGCATGACTTCCTCCTTGGTTCGCGCCGTGCGACGGAAGCTCAGTATACCACCGCTCCGCGAAAACCGCCATGAAGAAAGCTAATTTTTTACATAGTAGATACTTATGCGAATCTGGAGCATGGCGATGCATGCAGGGCGCGAAAGACGCACGCCGCCGCCCAAGCTACGGTCTCGGCGCCCGTCACACGGCCTACGGAATCGGCAGGGCCTTGAGGCCATAGCGCTCGAAAATGGCCGAGAGCGAGCCGTTCCTCGCCAGGATCCTGAGGTACCCGTCAAGCTCCGCCGCCTTCAGGGGCGATACCGGAGACACGACGTAGTGCCGGCTGTACTCAGAATCGTAACGCTCCGAGACAAGCAGGCGTGCGTGAAGTGCGGGATCGACCTTGCGGAGGTAGTCGAGGGTCGTCGAGGCGACGATTCCGATATCGCCCCGGCCTTCGAGGATCATGCGGATGACCGTGAGCTCGTCCTTGACCAGCACCAGGTTGAAGTCGCGCCTGAGCGCCGCCTGGTCCTCCGAATAACCGGCGAAACGGTAATGGAAGCCGATAACGCCCACCATGGGCAGGGTTCCGATCCCGTCGAAGAACGATTCACCCCGCAGCGCTTCCTTGCGCGCGATGAAGACGTCGCGCGCGACGAAAAGGTCCATCGTTGCGACTGCCTTGTCGGAATCCCAACCCCAGGCGATGTTGTGCAGCGAAGCGAGGTCTATGAGGCCCGAGCCGACCATTTCTGTCACGCGGAGCGTTGGCATGAGCACGTAGGTGAATTCGTAGTTCGACTGGTGCGCGTTCAGCGCGTCCACGAGGTCCTGTCCGAGGCCGGTTCCGTCCGCGAACGTGAACGGGATCTGGGCCGAAGCGGTCGCGGCGACGGTTACGGGAATCCGAGCCTGCGCCCCGATTGCGAGCACGAAGGCGCAAGTGAACAGGGCGATGCCGAAAGGTCTTCGTGCGGTCAAGACGGATCTCCCGGGGAGGTCTGGCGGCCATGGTCCCGGGCGACGCGCGCGGACGCGGCCCGGGCCTCCCTCACCATGCCGGCGCGCCGGACGGAAAAGCGGGAACCGCTTCCGGCGCGCGGATCGCATCAGCGTTCGAACCTCAGCGCATCCTTGCGTCGCGCGCGCTCGATCGCGAAGGCGAGCAAATCCTCGAGGAGTTCAGTATACGGCAGCCCGCCCTCCTCGGCCATTTTCGGGAACATGGAAATCTGGGTGAAGCCGGGAATGGTGTTGACCTCGTTGAGCCGGACGCTGCCGTCCTCCTTCGAGACGAAGAAGTCGACGCGCGACATGCCCGAGAGTTCGGCCGCGCGGTAGGCGCGTTCGGCGAGGGATCGTATGGACGCGGCGAGCGCAGGCTCGAGGGGCGCCGGAATCAGCAGGGCGGCGCCGTCAGGATCGACATACTTAGCCTCGTAATCGTAGAACTCGTGGGTCGGGGCGATCTCGCCCGGCGGGAAGGAGCGAGGAGCCGCGCCGCCTATCACTGACACCTCGATTTCGCGGGCGGCCATGAAGGGTTCGACCAGGCATTTCGAGTCGTAGCGGAGGGCGCCGCGGACGGCCGCCTCGAGGGCGCCGCGGTCGCCGGCCTTGGCCGCGCCGACGGAGGAGCCGGCGGAGGCGGGTTTCACGAATACGGGGTAGGGGAACTCGCTCTCGACCGCCCCGAGCGACGCCTCGAGCGCTTCGCCCTCGAGCTCCTCCACGCGGATGACGCGCCAGGGAAGGACGGGGATGCCCGCCGCCTGCCAGAGCCGCTTGGCCACGTCCTTGTCGATGCCGATGGCGGAGCCGAGCACGTCGGCGCCGACGTAGGGCAGCCGCGCGGTCTCGAGGGCGCCTTGCACGGTGCCGTCTTCGCCGAAGCTGCCGTGGAGCACCGGGAAGACGACGTCGACCGCGATCGGCTCGAGGCCGCGCGGGGTCGCGGCGGCGAGTCCCTTGCCGGGGACTATGGCGACGGGCGGCGCATTCAGGTCGATCTCGAGAGGACCGGATTCCGTGGCGCGAGCGCGCTCGAGGAAGGCCCGGCTCTGGTAGCGCCAGACGCCCTCCCGGTCGATGCCGACGAGTACCACCGTGTGGCGCCTGTCGAGCTTGCGGACCACGCTCGCCGCGGAGAGGAGGGAAACCTCGTGCTCGCCCGAGCGCCCGCCGTACAGGATGGCGACCTTCACGACGCGCCCCCTTCCCGGCGGAAGCCGAGTTCGGCGAGCGCGGCGCGCGCCTCCGCGAATTCGTCATAGGGATGCGGGCCGTCGGCGTAGATGATGGAATTCTCGTGGCCCTTGGCGAGGAGCAGCACGAGGTCGCCGGGCTTCGCGAGCGAGAAGGCCTTCCGGATGGCCTTGCCGCGCTCGGGGATGAGGAAGAGCCGCTCGCCGCGCCTCAGTTCCGGGCAACCGGCCGCGATGTCCTCGAGCAGGGCCATGGGATCCTCGCCGCGGGGATCCTCGTCGGCCAGCACAACGACGTCGCACCAGTCGGCCGCGATGCGTCCCTGGCGCGGCCTTTTGGCGGTGTCGCGCTCGCCGCCCGAGCCGAACAGCGCGATGATCTTCCGCTCGCCGAGGCGCTTGCGGAGCGGGGGGAAGATCACCTCGAAGCTGGAAGGGGTATGCGCGTAGTCCACCAGCACCTCGAAGGGCTGGCCTTCGTCGACGGGCGTCATGCGGCCGAGCACGGGCCGCAGTTTCGGCAGCAGCGGGAGGAACTCGTCGAGCGGCCTGCCGGTAAGCCCTGTCGCGACGAGCAGGGCGGCGAGCGTGTTGGCGACGTTGAAGGCGCCCGGCAGCTCGATGCGGGCCGCCTTGGCGGGACCGCCGGACTCCGAGACGAGGAAGCTCGAGCCAGCGGCGTCGCTTTCGATCGCGCTGGCGGAGAGGTCGGCGGGGAGTCCCTTGGCCGAGAATCCATATACCGGCTTCGAGGTAGCGGCCTTGAAGTAATCGAAGGAAGGATCGTCGGCGTTGGCGACGCCGAAGGCAGGTACCTCGACGGATTTTCCCCCGATCGTCTTGCGGCCCGAGGCGCGGTCGAGCGCGCGGAAGAGGTTGGCCTTGTCGTGGCGGTACTGCTCCCAGGTTCCGTGGAATTCGAGGTGCTCGTGGGTGACGTTCATCATCACGCCGACGTCGAAGGCCACCTCCCCGAGGCGGTTCGTGCGCGGCGACAGCCCGTGCGACGAAGACTCGAGGACCGCGCAGCGCTTTCCCGAATCGCGGATTTCCGCGAGCATGCGCTGGACGGCGGTCGCCTCCGGCGTGGTCTGGTGCTCGGGATTCGGCGTCTCTCCGCCCGAGGTGCGCGACATGACCGTGGAGAAGAAGCCCGCGCCGAAGCCGGCCAGGTCGAGCAGCTGGTAGCTCAGGAACACCGTGGTGCTCTTGCCTTCGGTCCCGGTCACCCCGACGCAGGCGAGGTGCTCCGAGGGACGTCCGTGGAAGGCCGCGGCGACCGGCGCCATGGCGGCGCGGGAATCCGCGACCCGGACGTAGGCGACGCCTTCGCGGCAGGCGTCCAGCGCTTTCTCGTGGATGACCGCGACGGCGCCGCGGTCGAGGGCCGCATCCACATAGCGGTGCCCGTCGGAGTGGAGCCCCGGCAAGGCGAAAAAGAGGAAGCCTTCGCGGACTTCCCGGGAATCATAGGCGAGCCCGGCGATCGGAAGATCGGCCGGGCCCTTCGTTTCGAGGGGGGCGAGCGAGGCGGTGAGTTCCGCGAGCGTCCTTGTCATGGGCGCGACTGTAGCGCCGCGGGGCTCCCTCGGGCAAGAGCCCCCGCCCGTTCAGGGCGTCGGCGCACCGGTCCTCATTCGAAGACGAAGCTGAACTTGCCCCCGAGGTACCACATGAAGGGGATGGTGTCGGAAGTCAGCTCGGGCAGGAAGATGCCGATGGCGCCGACTCCTAACCTGAAGGCTTCTCCGAAGCGATACCAGAGCGACAGTTCGGGGAAGAAGACCTTGCCGGTGGTCGACTCGGAGACCAGTCCGAAAACCCCGAAGAAACCGCCGCCCACCTGTCCCATGAGCGTGACGGGGCCGAAATCGATCTCGGCGAAGGCATTCGGGTAGAAGGCGCTTATGAGGATGAAGGTGAAAACACGCACTCCCGCCCCGAGCCTCACGGGACCGGCTCCGAATTGGTAATAAAGCCCCGCCTCGGGTAAGGGGATGATGAACTTGGACATGACGGCGTTGAACTCGTCGAAGGTGGAGGTCCCTCCGGAGTCGGTCAGGCCGACTCCCCGCGGTATCATGACGCCGGCGTCGAGCCGGATCTGCGCCGCGACCGGCGCGATCGCGAGCGAGACCACGAGAACAGCGAATATGGCACGTTTCATCTGTTGCCTCCTTAAGGCAGATCGGACGGACAAGGTAAGCATAGCCCTAAACCCTGCGCCCGTCAGCCTCAAATGCCTCCGGTCCGGCTTTCCGCGCGAACCGGGCGCCATTGCGTGTTGTCCGGCTCGCCCGCCGGCGCTAGAATGCCCGCGCGGAAAGATCCGCTACCCGATCGGGCAACGAGGAGCGCGCGGCATGTATTCAGTCAGGGTGGAATCGGATTTCGCGGCGGCGCACCACCTGTCGCACTACCACGGCAAGTGCGAGCGCCTGCATGGCCACAACTACCGCGTCAGGGTCTGGGCGCGGGGCGAGACTCTGGGCGAGGGCGGCATGCTGCTCGATTTCGGCGTCCTCAAGGGCGCGCTCCGCGAGGTGCTTGCGGCGCTCGACCACGCCGATTTGAACGCGATACCGGAGTTCGACGACGACCCGAGCGCGGAGCGCATAGCCTTCCACATTTTTTCCCGCCTGGCGGAGCGTCTGCCGGGAGCGCCTCTCGCCGCCGTGGAGGTGTACGAGACCCCGGGCTCCATGGCGCGCTATGAGCCCTGAGCCGTCCGGAGCAGGGAAGGATCCCTACCTCTCGACCCAGCTCATTCCCTATCTCGGGTCAAAACGCGCGCTGCTCCCCGTGCTGCGTGAGGTTTTCGGCCCGCTCGTCGCCGGCTCGGGCGGGGGGGCTCCGCGCTTCCTCGACCCCTTCTGCGGTTCGGGATCCGTATCCCGCCTGGCACGGCGCATGGGCATGGCGGTCGCGGCGAACGATCGCGAACCGTACGCCGCGCTGCTCGCCTCGGTCTGGCTCAGGCTCGATCCCGCGTCACTGGAGGCCGCGTGCGCTCCCGAAGGCGCGGCCGCCCGTCTCGGGTGCCTCAACGCCCTGCATCCGGAACGGGGCGGCGAACCAGTAGATCCGGCGCGCCGCGGCTGGTTCGCCAGAAACTACGCGCCCGCCGCCACCGGCACCGCCGACTGGCGCCGGGAACGGCTCTTCTACACGGCCGAAAACGCCGCCTTCATGGATCGCGTGCTCGACGCCCTGCGCGGCCTTCCCGAGGCCCGGGACGGGGAAGCGCCGGGCTTCCGCGAGATCGCGCTGGCGGCCCTGACGCTCGAAGCCGCCGTGCACGCGAATACCTCTGGCGTGTTCAAAGCCTGCCACAAGGGCTTCGGGGGACATTCGGGCGACGCGCTCGGACGCATACTCGCGCCGATGCGCCTCGAAGCGCCCTTCGTGGTCGAAGGGGCGGCGGCGGAAGTGGCCATGATGGACGCGGCCGATTTCGCCCGGTCCCGCCCGGTCGACCTGGCCTATCTCGACCCCCCCTACAACCAGCACCAGTACGGCTCCAACTACCATCTGCTCAATGCCGTGGTCCGGCTCGGCGGGGATGAGCCCGGGCTGGAGCTCGGAGCGGACGGCTCCTTGCGAGACAAGGCTGGCATCGGGGAGCGTTGGAAGGAGACGCGCTCGGATTTCTGCTCGCGCGCGAAAGCCGGTGCGGCCTACGCGCGGCTACTCGACGCGGTGGACTCAGGATGCATCGTGGTCAGCGCGAACACCGAAGGCAGCGTCGGGTTCGAGGAGCTGCTCGACCTGCTCGGGCCCCGCGGCCCGGTTGAGGTACGGATCGCCGATTACGTGCGCTACCGCGGAGG
>JAKLEE010000072.1 GCA_022703215.1 Spirochaetota bacterium
CAGAGGCCGCTCTTCCCATGTCCGCGCGGTCGCGCGGCGTTCCGCTTCGCGGCCCGGCTCCGCCGTCCGGACCGCATCTTGGGGCGGGCTGGCCCGAACCTCAGCGGCCGAGTTCCCGCGGCGCCTCCGGGTAGATCTCAAGATCGATTCCCCGTTGCGGCCGCAACACGAAATCCATGTTGAGGAAAGCCAGGTTCTTGACGGCCGGTTTGACCATGGTGGCCTGGTCGCGCTCGAGCGCGTCGAACAGGCGCATCGATTCGGCGAAGGCCGCCATGGCCTTGCCTCGGAGCGATGCGTCGCCGGCTCGAGCGGCGAGTCTCCACCAGGCCACTCCGAGGTTGTTGGTCGCCCGCATGAGCAGCTCGACCAGTTCGCCTTGCGCGGGACGCTCTTGCGGCAGCAGCACGGGCAGGCGCTCGAGCTCGAAGCGGAGCCGGCTCGACAGGCGCTCGAAGGTCGACTGGGCGGCGAACCAATCCTCGCGCCGCGCCAGGATGTTTCCCGTGAGCAGGAGCAGGGCCGGCGTTTCATCGACGTCGAGGGAAGCCCGGTGGGCCTGGATCAAGGCCTCATCGAAACGAGCCAGGCGATACAGCGCCGCGGCGCGGCGGTAGCGTGTTTCATTGGTGACATAGCCCGCCTTCTCGGCCCGCTCGTAAAGCGAAATCGAGCCCGGGTCGTCGCCGGCTTCCATGTAGAGCACGTCGGCGAGCCTCGCGTAATTGACGCCGAACCGGCCGTCCAGGCCGAGCCGCCGGCCGGCCAGCGCTTCCTCGTAGCGCGTGATCGCCAGTTCGTAGTGCTCGCGGGCGGTCACGAACTCGCCTTCGGCCTGGTAGCGCAGCCCCAACCAGCCGAGGGCGTCGATGAGCATCCCGAGCCGGTAGGTGCGGAGCAGGGGCAGGTTCTCGAGGGCCGGGACGAGCTTGCGCAAGGCCAGGAATTCCTGGCCGGAATCGCCCGAGCGCCTGAAATACCGGGCCATGTGGTAGTGGGTGTCGGGGATCGAGGGATCGAGTTCGTCGGCCAGGAGGAGGGCGCGCCGGGCGCCGTCGAGATCGTCCCGGTCCAGGAAGTATCCGCCGAGCTCGGCGAGCGGGAGGGCGGAAATCTTCATGCGGCCGTCCAGGAAATCCTGCCCCAGCCGCTCGATCTCCGGAAGCATGTCGCGGCCGTCCGCCTTCTCTACCCGGATGAAATACCGGAGCATCCGCTCCAGGTAGGGGTCTTTCGATCCTCGGCGGCCGAGCAGCCGGGCGTAGCGGAGCCGCGCCTGTTCATAGAGCCAGGAGGCCGAGCCCTTGGCCGCCTGGTCGGGAAGGGGCAGCGGCGGACGCGCGACTGTCGTCCAATCGCCGCGGGTCTCGTCTCCCCATTCGAGATAGACGTCGCCGAGCATGAGAAGGGCGTCGGCGTCGACGCGGTTCCTGCTCAGGACGTTCAGCTCCAGGATCTGCGCCGCCTTCTCGTAATTGAGCAATACGCCGCGTTCGAGCTCGGCGTAGTCGAGCGCCGCCCGCTTCTCTCCGGGCCAGGCCTCCAGCAGGGCTTCGTACTTGAGCTCGGCCTTGGCGTACTGCTGCCGCTCGACGTAGGCCTCGGCGTAGAGGTAGTACCACTTCTTCATCCGCCAGAGCCCGTCGCCGCGCGCGAAGGAGCGTTCGGCGTCCACGTAGCGGTCGACGCGGATGCTTTCGTAGCCCGAACGGTAGGCCGCGGAGGCGGCGATGGGCGTGTAGACGAACTTCCAGCCGAGCCAGGCGAGCCCGCCGGCGACGAGGAGGGCGGCTGCCACGCCGAGGATGACCGGCATCACGCGATTGACGAGGATCCAGGCCAGCGAGCCTTTTTCCGCCTCGAACGCCGCGCCCGTGCGCTTCTCGAAGGCCTTCGGGACCTCGATGCGCTTGTGGAGCGCGGCGCCGGCGAGATCGGCGGCTTTCTTGGGCGAGGCGCCTTCGACGAGCGCCCAGATCAGGTCTGAACGCTGGGCTTCGGTGCCGCGGTCGTTCGCGAGCGCGTCTTCGATGGCCACGCGCAGGTTGAGGGGATAGGAGAGGAGGGTGTCCTGGAGCCGGTCCACCTGGGCATCGGAAAGGGATACTTCCCTGGATGCCTCCTCTTTGTGCGTCGGAGTCGCGGCGCCTCGCGGGGCGGATGGCGCGGCGCGGGGTTTCGCCTCCGGTTTCGGCTCTTCGAACCCGGGAATGCGGAAATCCTGTCCCCAACCCGACTCGAGGTTGAACGTGTCCGAAGGCGTCAGATCCCCGCCCAGCTCCTGGAATTCGCCCTCCGGGGCGAGGTCCGCGGCCGCGTGGTCGAGGTCGAAGCCGCCGAGCCCGTCAGTCTCCGCGGCGTCGGGCTCGATGCCCAGCTTGCTGGTGAATGCGTCGAAATCGTCGCCTGCGGCGGCGGCCTGCCGCGGGGGCGGCGCTTCCTCGAAGCCGATCTCGAAGCCTTCATGCTCGGCGTCCGGACTCGCCGGCGGCGCAGGTTCGGCGCTCGCCGGAGCTGGTTCCGCGAATTCCTCGAAATCGGGTATGGAAAAACCGGAATCGAGGTCCTCGGGCGCCGGGGATTCGAAAGCGCCCACTTCCGCGCCGGCATCTTCAGGACCCGTCTCATCCGCGCGGACCTCTTCCGGGCCCGTTCCTTCCGCGCTTGATCCGTCGCCAGGCAGGTCGGCTGCGGGGAGCTCGAAACCGTCATCGAAAGAAGGAAGCTCGAAACTACCGGAGTCGAAAGGCGTTTCCTCCGCGGCGCTTCCCTCGTCGAAAGAAAGGCCGTCGAGGGCTCCGGCGTCGGGCGTGGACCAGTCCGCCGGCTCCGCGTCGGGTGAGGTGGCGAAGTCTTCCCCGGAATCAGGCTGCGGCGCGTCGGAGGCGGCCAGCTCATCGCCGAGTCCGGCGAGCAAATCGGCGGGGATGCCCGCGTAATCTTCCTCGTCCGGACTCTCGGGGCGCAGGTCCGCTTCCGCCGGAATCCCGGCGCTTATGTCGGCGGCTTCGAATGGAGCGGCAGAGCCGGTCGGAGGCGGCTCGAGCGAGAGCTCGTCGAGGAAGGAGGAGAAATCCGCCTCGGCGGGCGCTTCGATCGGGGATTCGGCGCCGGGTTCGGCGAAGGGCGCAGCCGCGTCGGCAAGATCGGCATCGGTTCCGGAAAGGTCGAGCAGCTCGCCGAGATCCTCGACGGGCGACCCGGGGGAGCTCTCGGGCCGGGGGACGTCGACGGGCTGCTCGCCCCACGCGGCGAGCAGCTCGGTTTCCCGCCCGAGTTTGCGGAGATCGTTCTGGAAGCGCTTGAGATCCTCTGGTCGCGGCATGGAGCGCTCGAATCCCCCTCTCCGTATAGTTACGGAAGATGCCGCGCCCAGTATAGCCGAAAACGCTTGAGGGCGCTCCGCTTTCCGGCCGATACCGGAAGGTAGGCAAGCCGATGAAACTCAGTACGTCGATAGCGCTGTCCGCCATCCTCCTCGTCGCCGCGACCCCGGCGTCCGCCTTCGAGGTCGAATCGCTCCCCCTCCACCTGTATTTGGCCTCGTTCGCCGCCGGCGAATCCCCGGGCGTATACGAGGAACATCTGGTCTTCGCCGTCTCGGGCGCCTACCGCTTCGTCGGAATTTCCTTCGCGCACGAAGGGTGGAAATCCGTCCACATGTTCGAGCGGAACCGGCAGGGAGTTTTCGTGTTCGCATACCCGCTGCCCGTGCTCGAGCGCGGGATGGCCGCGCGGCCGATCGGCTACCGCCTGGTGGTGGACGGCGCCTGGATTCCCGATCCGGCCAATCCGCTCCGCGCGCGTGACGCGACAAGCGGCGTCATGGTGAGCCTCGTGGACGCGCCATGGCGCCCCGCAGACAGGCTCGGTTCCTGGAGGCTCCTGGATTCCGACAGCCGCACCGCGCATTTCCGCTTCTCCGGCGCGCCGGGCTACCGCGTGACCGTGGCGGGAACTTTCAATGGCTGGGATCCCTTCGTCCACGAACTGGTCGAGACGAGCGCGGGGATCTACGAACTCGACCTCGTCCTGCCGCCCGGCGAGCACCGCTACGTGTTCTGGTACCGGGGCGAACGGGTGCCCGACGACCTCAATCCCGCGCGGCTCTACGACGGCGAGGGCAATCCGGTCTCCATCCTGGAAGTCGCGCGCAGGTGATGAGGTACGATGGGGGCCGGGGGCGGCCTCCTGTCACCATGGATGCCGGTCCCGAGGGAAAGCGTATCGTCACAGCCTGGGCGCAAGGCAGCTCGCGACCAATTCCGCCGCGCGTCGCCTGAGCTCCAGCACCGAGCCGTCCGAATACCAGGCCGCGTGGTCGGTCAGGATCACGTCATCCCGCGAGCGGAACGGGCTGTCCGTCGGAAGCGGTTCGACGGCGTGCACGTCGAGCGCGGCGCCCGCGAGCCTGCCAGACGCGAGTGCGGCGAGCAGTGCGTCGTCGTCGATCAGGCCCCCCCGCGCGACGTTGACGAGGCGCGTTCCTTGTTTCATCGCGGCGAATTCCTCCGATCCGAGCAGGCCCCTCGTTTCCGGCGTCAATGCGAGATGCAGGGATAGGAGGTCGCACTGGGCCAGGAGCTCGCGGAAGCCGGCGGCGACGACCCGGGGCAAACCGGTTTCGACGCTCCTGCCGAGCGCCCGGTCGATCCTCGCCTGGTCCAGGCTCGGGCTCCAGGCCAGCACGCGGGCGAAGCCGATACCCGCGGCCATCCGGGCGAGTGCGGCGCCCGTTCCGCCGAATCCGAGTATGCCGAGCGTGAGCGAGGATAGCCGGGGCGTAGGCAGGCGTATGTTCCAGGCGCCGCCGCGAAGCGCCCGGTCGCGCCGCGTGGTCGAGCGGACCAGGTCGAGCGCGAGTGCCAGGGCGTGGGCGGCGACCTCCTCGTCGCAGTAGCCGGGAATGTTATGGACGGCGATGCCTCTCGCCTTGGCGGCTTCGAGGTCGACGTTGTCCAGCCCCACGCCGTAGCGGACTATAGCCTTGCAGCATCTGAGGCCGGCGATCGCCGTCGCGCCCAGCGGCGCGAGGTTGACCAGGATGGCGTCCGCGTCCGCGCAGGCCTCGGCGACTTCCCGCTCCGTCGAGCAGGACGCTTCGCGGAGCTCGAAGCCGGCCGGCTCGAGGATGCCGCGTTCCACTTCGAGCCCGCCGAAGCGGTTGTCGGTGACGACAACCAGGGGTTTGCGCTTTCCGGAAGTCATGGAACCACCTCGGTTCGAGTCCGCCGGGAGGACCCGGCGGGGATTCGCGCACAGTATAGCTTCCCGCCGTATCGGGCTCCAGCGTCATCGGGGCGGCCGCCCCGCGTTGCGCGCCCGCGGGAAATCCGTAGTATTATGGCGCATGAGCTCTGTCACCGAAGGACCGCGCACTCCCGCGGAATGGTCGAACCCCTCAGCCGCCATTTGGCCAGGCGCCCGGGGGCTTTCCTGGCCCGAGGCGGCCCCTTTCGGGCCCGGCCTCGACCGCCCGCTTCCGGAAGCCGCCTCGCCCGGCGAGGACCTGGTCCTCTGTTTCCACGGCTTCCCCTCGACGCCGCTCTGCTACCGCCTGGTCGAGGAGGCGGCGAAGGGAAGAGGCTTCGAGCTCGCCGCGCCGCTCATGCCCGGCTGCGGAACCGTCCCGGGCGATATCCTCGGGTTTACCTATCAGGACTGGATCGGGTTCGGCAAGAGCCTGTGGCGAAGGCTCCGGCCCCGCTGGAAGCGCGCGTGGCTCGTCGGGACTTCGGTGGGCGGTTCGGTGGCGCTCGAGATCGCCGCGGCTTATGCCGACGACGATGCGCTCGCCCCGAGCGGGATCGCGACCATCGGCTCGCCGGTAGTCCTCAATGCGCTGCTCCGGCGTGGCATGATGAAATCCGCGCTCCTGTACTTCGCGGGTGCCCTGTCCCCGTTCGTGCCCTCCACGGGGGCGGCCCTGCCCGATCCGGCGCGCGAGGGAGAGGACGGTGACGAACGCTGGCGGGGCTACCTCGGAACCTACTCGGGCTTTTCGCATTCGCTCCAGAAGGGGCTCCGCTCGCTCGAGCGGCGCCTGCCCGCGATCCGCGCGCCCGTGCTCGCCTTGCACGAGGCCTGCGACCGCATGATCGATCCGCGCAACGCCCGCATCATCGCGGACGAGGCGGGCGGCGGCGGGGAGGCCCGCTACCTTGATATGGGTGACGCGGGCCATATGCGCCACGATCTGCTGCTCTACGACTCGACGCGCGACCTTGCCTGGTCCGCGATCATGGATCACTTCGACGCGTTACGCGAAGCCGGGGCCGGACCCCGCGGGAGGATGAACTGATGGCGGTCGCATTGCTCTGCTTCCTGGTGCCCGTGGCGCTCCTGTTCGTCAAGGAGAAGGTCCCGCTCGCCTCGCGCTGGAGCCCGCTCGTGGCCAGCTACGCGGCAGGCTTGGTCCTGGGGAACCTGGGCCTCCTGCCCGAAGGGGCCGCCGCGTCGCTGGACCTGGCCTCGTCGATCGCGGTGATCGTCGCGATTCCCCTCCTGCTGCTCTCCACCGACCTCTCGGCGATGCGGCGGCTCGGGGGAAAGGCCGGACTCTCGTTCGCGCTCGCGGCCTTCGCCGCCGCGCTCATGGCCTCGGTCGGCCACGCCGTCCTCCGGGGCGTCGTGCCCGAGTCGTGGAAGGTGGCCGGCATGCTGGTCGGCGTCTACACGGGCGGCACGCCCAACCTGGCCGCGATCCGGACCGCGCTCGAGGTGGACCGGACCACCTACCTCGGCGTCCATACCGCCGACCTGGCCCTGGGCGCCCTCTACATCCTGGCCGCCATCACCTTCCTGCCGAAAGTGCTCCGCAGGCTCCTCCCGGTCCGGGGCGCCATCGCGACGGACCTTCCTTCCGGCGTCGGCGGCGAAGCAGCCGGGCGGACCGTCGAGGACGAGTCCTTCACGGTCCTGTTCGAGAAGGGCACGCCCCCGCGCCTCGCCCTGGCCCTGGGCTTTACGGTCCTCGCGGTCGGGGCGGCGATGGGACTATCCATGCTGGTGCCGAAGGAATGGGAGACCATGACGGTCATCCTCGCGGTGACCACGTTCAGCCTGCTCGGCAGCCTGTCGCCGCGGCTCCGGAACATCCCGAGGACCTTCAAGCTCGGCGAGTACTTCCTGCTGGTGTTCTGCGTGGCCGTCGGCGCCATGGCGGACCTCTCGCTGCTCGCGGGGGCGGCGGCCATCTCGCTGGTCTACGTGGCCATCGCCATGTTCGGGGCCTTCCTGCTGCACGCGGCGCTGGCAGCGCTCTTCCGGATCGACGGCGACACCATGCTCGTCACCTCGGTCAGCGCCATCTGCTCCCCGCCCTTCGTCGGGCTCGTGGCGACCTCGATGAAGCGCCGCGACCTGATCCTGCCGGGCATCACGACGGGCATACTCGGTTACGCGATCGGGAACTACCTCGGCATCGCGCTGGCCCAGGCGTTACGCGTCATCCTTCCCTGACGCGCCCGGAACGGGCGCCGTGGAACCGCCGCGCCGCGCCGCGGCTTTCCGCTCGGCGCCCGCGAGCAGGTAGAGGCCGGCGGAGGCGGCGAGGGCCAGGGCCGCGGACAGGATCCACATCGCGCCCGCGCCGGACGCTTCCAGCACGCGCCCGCCCACCGGGCCGGAAGCGCTGTAGCCGAGGCTGCCGACGATGGGAAGTATGGCGGCGAAGCGGCCGCGGTGCGACATGGGGGTGTGGTTGGCCACGTAGGCCGGCTCGTTGGTGGCGTTGACGATCTCGCCGAGGGTCCAGACCGCCGTCGAGGCGAAGAACAGCCATGGAGACCGGACGAAGGCCAGCATCCCGAAGCCGACGGCGTAGAGCACGCCGGCGAAAGCCACGTTGGCCACGGGCTTGAAGCGCTTCAGCGCCGCGACGATCGGCGCGTTGAGCGCGATGACCATGAGGGCGTTGAGCGTCATCAGCGAGCCGTAGAGCGCCGCCCCCTTCTGGCCGAAGAGCTCGCCCGCCTGCAGGGGAAGGGCGAAGCGGTGCTGGGCGTAGACGAAGCCGTACCAGGTGGTCAGCAGGGTGAAGACCACCAGGAAGCCGCGCGAACGCAGGGCCGAGAACAGGTTGCCCTCGTGGGCCTTTTCGGAGGAATCGCTCCGGAGGCTCCGCTCGATGGCGCCGCTGTCCGGCTTGGTCTCCGGCACCAGCGCGACGACGAGGGTCGAGGCGGCGAGCGCGGCGATGCCGTTTCCCCAGAAAAGCCAGGAAGGCGCCTTCTCGAACAGGAAGCCCGCTATCAGGGGGCCGCCCGCGAAACCGAGGTTGTGGCCGAGGTAGAGCAGGCTGTACGAGGCCTGGCGGTTCTCCGGCGTCGTCACGTCGGTGGTCATGGCCGTTCGCGCCGGGTCGGTGACGCCGTCGCAGGCCAGGTAGAGCAGCACGAACACGGGCAGGAAGGCGGAGAGCCTGAAGGAGCCGGCGAGGGCCAGGAAGGCCCCGGCGCCGAGCTGGCTGGCCAGCATGACCTTCCGGCGGCCGATCCGGTCCGCGAGCTTGCCGCCGAGCATGGAGCCCGGCAGGTAGGCGAGGCTCGCCGCGAAAAGCCAGTCGCCCGCCTCGCGCTGCGACATGCCGAGTATGCGCGTCAGGTAGAGGGTCAGGAAGGGGAAGACGAAGATGCCGAGCCCGTTGAGCACTTCGGCCGCGAAAAGGGCGTAGACGGGGCGCGGGAGGCCGCGGTAGATGGCGAAGCTGGCTGCGAATCGGCGGAACATCGCACGAGGATGACAGGGAGGGCCCGAGCGCGTCCAGAGCGCGGGAGAGGAAACGGGCGGTCTGCGTTCCCGTTCGTGCTCTGTCCCCGCGCCGGCGGATTCAGGGTGGCGCTTGCCGTCGGAAGGTCCGGGCGCTAGAGTGACGGCATGAAGGGAATCATCATCGCCGCGGGCTACGGGACCCGCTTCCTCCCGGTCACCAAGACCATCCCGAAGGAAATGCTGCCCATCCTGACCCGGCCGTCCATCGCCTACGTGCTGGACGAATTCGTCGCCTCGGGCATCGAGGACGTGGTCGTGGTCACGAGCCGCCGCAAGAAGGTACTGGACGACTATTTCGACCGCGAGGTCGAGCTCGAGGAGATTTTCCGTCGCGAAGGCAGGGCCGACAAGCTCGCGCTGATCGCTCCCCCGAAGCTCAAGGTCGCCTTCGTGCGGCAGTCGGAGATGCGCGGGACGGGCCACGCCCTGCTCATGGCCGCGCCCCTGCTCGGCGGCGAAGCGGCGGTCGTCGCGTATCCCGACGACCTCCATGTCGGGAATCCCCCGCTCGCCCGCCAGCTGATCGAGACCTGGGAGCGTACCGGCTGCTCCGTGCTCTCGACGATGCACGAAGGCGGCGATGTCAGCCGTTACGGCGTGGTCGACCCGGCGGCGGACGGCGTGCACCTGAAGGGCTTCGTCGAGAAGCCCGCGAAGGGGACGGAGCCCAGCCACGACATATCGCTCGGCCGTTACCTGTACACGCCAGAATTCTTCGAGTATCTCGCGGAAGGCTGGAGGTCCCATGGCGCGGGCGAGTATTACCACACCGGAGCGCTCGACCGCCTGATCGCGGAAGGCAAGGTCGCGTATCGCCGGGTCGAGGGGACGAGGCTCGATACGGGCGAGCCTTCAGGCTACCTGGAAGCGATCCTGAACGCCGCCTGGGACGACCCGGCGCTGCGCCCGGTGGTCGAGCGCTTCGTCGCGTCCAGACAGGCCTGAGGAGAACGTCGTGCCAGACACCCGGCTCGCCGCGATCGCCTTCGTCGATCTCGAGGGATTCGCCGACCTCGTGGCTTCGGACGAAAAATCCGCGCTCGCGCTGCTCGGGCGTTTCCGCGAGCTGGCCGATCCCCTGCTCGCCGAGCATGGGGGCGAGCTCGTCGACGCGACGAACGACGAGCTCATGGTCATGTTCGGCAGCGCCCTTTCGGCCCTGCAATACGCCATGCACCTGCGCCTCGCGGCGCGGGTGGGGCCGGATCCCCTGCGCGTCCGCGCGGGCATCCACCTGGGCGAAATCTGGAGAGACGGCGCGCGCGTCTACGGCAACGGCGTGAACGTGGCGGCTCGCGTCAAGCAGGAAGCCCGCGGGGGCGAGATACTGGTATCGGAGGACGTCTGGCGTCAGGTTTCCAACAAGCTGGAATTGCGGGCCTACGAAATCAGGGGTTCCGGGCTCAAGAACATCGAGCGTGACCTCGTCCTCTGGCGCGTCGAGGAGGACGGTTTGGCCGCGAGTGATGAAGCGTCGCCCGCGCCGGCCCCCGAGGCTCCGGCAGGCGGGGATCCCGGCGGGGCCGTCGCCTCGAAGGACGGAACCTCGAACTCAGGCAAGCGGGTCCGCGAGGTCCTCGAGGCGGCACTTCTGCGCGGTGCCGAAGCCAGGCGGCGCGACGAGGGCGCGCTCGAGCGGCTTGCGGATCTCGGCGCTCTCGAGAAGCTCGGCCTTGTGGTGGACGCCGCCTCGAGCGAGGATGGCTCCGTCCGGATGACCCTGCGCTCCACGGGCGAAACGGTGGCGGACCGCCGCGAGCGCCTGCACGCGCAGCGGGAGAAGGCCGTTTCGCGGATGGTGCGCGGCGCGCTGGCCGGCCTGGCCTTCGGCTTTTTCGCCTGGCAGGTGAACAGCCTTTGGCTTTGGGGCACCGCCATACTGCTCGGCTTCATTCCGGCTGTTTCGGGGCTCGGGCGTCTGGTGGAGACGAACGGGCGGATCAAGGCTTTCGAAAAGAAGGATTCCGGCCGGAACGCTCAGGATTGAGGTCGCGCCTGATTTTCCGCGACCGACCGGCGGACGGTCCCTACATTCCCACCGGGAAGAGGCTGCCCTGCTTGTCGCGGAGCCGGTCCTCGATGGCGTGGACGATGTTCCTGAGCGCCCGGCTCTCGGCGACGAAGTCCAGCCGGTCTCCGGGTACTACGAGGACTGGCGCCAGCTCGAAATTGTCGATCCATTCCTCATAGAGGCGGTTGAGCCCGGCGAGGTACTCGTCGGGGATGGCCGCCTCCATTTCCCGGCCCCGCTTGGCGATGCGCTTCCGGAGTGTGGGCACGGAGCAACGCAGGTAGACTACGAGGTCCGGCGGCGGCAGCAGTTCGGCGACGGTGCGGTAGAGCTCGGAGTAGGTGCCCCAGTCCTGGTCGCTCATGTTGCCCTGCTCGTGGAGGTTCCGCGCGAAGACCAGCGCGTCCTCGTAGAGCGAACGATCCTGCACCACCGACCAGGGGTCGTCCATGAGCGCCCGGTGCGAGCGGGTGCGATGCGTCAGGAAGAAGACCTGCGAGTTGAAGGCCCAGCGCTTCATGTCGCCGTAGAAGTCGGCCAGATATGGGTTTTCCGCGACCGGCTCGTAGTAGGGCCGGAAGCCCAGCCGCTCGGCCAGGAGGCCGACCAGGGTCGATTTGCCGGCGCCGATGTTGCCCGCCAGGACCACGTATTTTTTCATTCCTGCCGTCCGCCCCGCCGCGCCCAGAAGTGTATCTGTCCCCGTTCCATGGGCGAGAGGATAGACGGAGCGGGGCTCCGGCGGCAAGGCCGGGCGTACGGCGGAGCGGCGCGATCTTCCCGCAGGCGCTATACTTTCAGGCGGACGCGCCCAGGCGCGGAAGGAGGGGCCGTGCATGCCCTGCTCGTGAGGATCAAGGTGAAGCCCGAACGTCTCGACGAATTCATAGCGGCGACCAAGG
>JAKLEE010000073.1 GCA_022703215.1 Spirochaetota bacterium
AGCCCCCGCCGTCCGGGGCGGGGGCTTGTCGGGGCGCTCGCGCGGGCGGCCGGCCAATCAGGTCTTCCGCGTCACCAGCGACACGTAGGCGTCGGCGCAGCCGTCCACCTTCCGGACCGTCCCGAGCCAGCCGTCGGCGACTTCCTTATTGGACCAGGGACCGATGCGGACGCGGTAGACGACGCCCGAGGCGGCGTCCCTGGCCTCGATGGTGGAGGACAGCCCCTTTTCCCTGAGCAGGGCCTGGAGGTCCTCGGCGCGGGTCCGGCTCGAGAAGCTGCCGGCCTGTATCCAGTATTCGTCGACGGAGGCGCTTTTCACGGGCGCGGCTGACGGTTTCGGGGCCGGGGCTGCGGTGGTCGCGGCGCCTGTCGAGGACGCCGGCTTGGTCGAGGTCGTGGCGCCGGCAGCAGGCTTCGATTCCGGTGTGACGACTACGCTCGGTTTCGGCGCGGTGCCGGAAGCGGGCACGTAGCTGCGCTTGATGGCGGGGTCGTCCGCGGCCGCCTCGGTGGCGGAAGGCGCTGGCGTCGCGATGCTCGCGGTCGGGGCCGGGCCCTCCGCGCCGGCCGCGGGAAGCGGCACGAGGCTGCCCGGTTCGGGCTTCTCACCATACGGCACGACGACGACCGGCGCGGGCGTCTGCGCGGGCAGGGCTTCGGGAAGGGGCGCGCTCTCGACGGGGCGGGTGTAGCGGTCGGCAGCGGAGCCGCGCGCCTCCGGAAGTCCCAGGGCGAGCGGCGCGTTCTCGGCGCCCGGCTTCGGGTAGAACGCCACGAGGAGCACCCCGAGCACTATGACGAGGAAGGCCCCGACCGAGAAGACGGTCCAGAGCACTTTCTTGGTTTCCACGGGCATTCGACCCCTCCAGAGGCGCCCGTCCGCCTTTTCGCCCCTCCGGGAGCTCCGCGCGGCCTGCCGCGCGGAAAAAGACGGATCGCAGGCCCTTCGTTCCCTTCAAGTATCGGCGTCCCCGCGTCGCGCTTTACGTCAGGGTTCGGCCTTGCTTCGGCTTTCCGGGATCGCTTCCGAAAGCCCGAGGCGCGCGAGCAGGGCGTCGAGCGCGCGTTCGAGCGCCGCGAGGCCGGCCGAATTCAGGAGGATCCGGCGCTTTGCCGCGTAACGGCGCCCGAGCGCGAGCAGGGGCGCCTGGGAGCGGACGCGCGCGAACGCCGCTCCGAGCGAAAGCCCGTCGCGGCGCATGCCGCGGCGCAGGCGGATGAAGAGAGGCGCGCGCACTTCGACGATGGCGTCGCAGCTCGCGGCGTGCGGCATGCGGTAGAGCACCGCGGCGTTGAGGCAGAGGGGGACGCCGTCGCGTTCCGCGTACGCTATTTCCGCGTCCACGAGGGCGTTCATTGCGGGGTGGACGAGTGCCTCGTAGCGCGCGAGCAGGGCCGGATCGGCGAACACGAGGGCGCCGATGGCCTTGCGGAGGGGCCGGCCGGCGGCGTCGAGCACGCCCGGTCCGAGCAGGGCGGCCACCTCCGCGGCCTTCGACTCGAGGGCCGCGTGGCCGAGCCGGTCGACGTCGACGGTCCGCCAGCCGCGCTCTTCGAGCAGGGCGGCCGCCGCGTTCTTCCCGGCGGCCCAGCCGCCCGTGAGCCCGAGCAGGATCGCGCGTGGCATCAGTGGAAGTCGCCCCAGCGTTCGCCCGTCTCGACCGAAGCGCGAAGCGGCACCGAGAGCCCGACGGCCTTTTCCATTTCCGCCTTGACCAGGGCCGCCACCGCGGGCGCCTCGTCGCGGTCCGCCTCGATGATGAGTTCGTCATGCACCTGCAGCAGCATGCGCGCCGCGGGGAAGCGTTCCCGGAGGGCGCGGTCGACGCGGAGCATGGCCAGCTTGACTATGTCGGCGGCCGAGCCCTGGATCGGCGTGTTGACGGCGACGCGTTCGGCGGCCTGCTTGACCGTCTTGTTGCCCGAGTTGATGTCCGCGACGGGCCGGCGGCGGCCGAGCATGGTGCGCACCGAGCCGTCGCGCTCGCACGCGGCGACGGTCTCGTCGATGAAGCGGCGCACGCCCGCGTAGCGCTCGAAGTAGGCGTCGATGAAGCGCTGGGCCTCGCCGCGCGGGATCTTGAGCTCGCCCGCGAGGCGGAAGGCGCCCATGCCGTAGATGACGCCGAAGTTGATGGTCTTGGCGACGCGGCGCTGCTCGCCCGTCACCGCCTCCTCCGGGACGCCGAAGATGAGGGCGGCCGTGCGGCGATGCACGTCGGCGCCCTCGACGAAGGCGCGGCGGAGCTCCGGGTCGCCTGAGAGGTGGGCGAACACGACGAGCTCGATCTGCGCGTAGTCGGCCGACACGAGCAGGCGCCCCGGCGGCGCCATGAAGGCCCGCCGGATGCGGCGGCCCTCCTCCTCGCGGATGGGGATGTTCTGGAGGTTCGGGTCGCGCGAGGAGAGCCGGCCCGTCGCGGCGCCCGTCTGCACGAAATGGGTGCGCACCCGCGCCTCGGCGCGCGCGAGCTCGCCGAGGGCGTCGACGTAGGTGCCCTTGAGCTTGGCCATGGAGCGGTGCTTGAGGATGAGAGCCGGCACCGGGTCCTCGGCCGCGAGCTCCTCGAGCACGGACACGTCGGTGGAGTAGCCGCTCTTGGTCTTCTTGCCGGCGGCGAGCTTGCGCTCGACGAAGAGCACCTCCTGCAGCTGCTTGGGGCTGGCGAGGTTGAACTCGTGCCCCACGAGCTTCCAGGCCTCGCGCTGCACCTCCTCGAGGCCGTCCTCGAGCTCGACGCCGTACTTCTCGAGCTCGTCCGCGTCCACGAGGATGCCTTCGCGCTCCATGCGCGCGAGGAGGGGGAGGAGGGGCATCTCCACGTCGCGGTAGAGGCCGAGGAGGCCCGCCGCATCGAGCTCCGGCTCGAAGAGCTTCCAGAGACGCAGCGTGAAGTCCGCGTCCTCGGCGGCGTAGCGCAGGGCCTTGTCGATGGGGACCATGGCGAAGGTGGCGCCCTTGGGCACCACGTCGCCGAACTCGAGCCCGTGGATGCCGAGCCGTTTTTCCGCGAGCGCCTCGAGGCCGAGCCCCGCGCGGTCCGGGTCGAGCATCCACGCGGCCACCATGGTGTCGCGCGCGGGGCCCGCCACGGAGACGCCCCAGTTCTCGAGGACGTGGAGGTCGAACTTGAGGTTGTGGCCCACCACCTGCAGCGCCGGGTCGGAGAAGAGCTCCGAGAGCGCCGCCTTGAGCTCCGCCTCGGGGACGCAGGCTGAGTCCGGCGAGCGGACCGGCACGTAGCAGGCCTTGCGCGGCTCCACCGCGAGCGAGAAGCCCACCGGCGTCGCGGCGAACTCGTCGAGGCTCTCCGTCTCGCAGTCGAAGGCCACGACGCCGGCGGCCTTCGCGGCGGCGATCCAGCGGCCGAGGGCGGCCGCGTCGGTGACGGCCTCGTACTCGCCCTCGCCGGAAAGGGCGGCCGGCAGCGTGGAAGGCGGCAGTTCCCGGGGGCTGGAGGGCGCAGCGGGCTTGGGGGTGTCGGGGGTGGGGGCGGCCGCCTTCGTGCCGAACAGATCACCCGTTTCCCCCCCCGAAACGAGGCTTTTCATGCCGAGGCGCTTCCAGAGCGGATTGGCCGCGGCGCGGTCGAGGCGCGGAAGCTCGAGCGCTGCCAGGTCCTCGACGCCGGTCGGGCAGGTGGAGGCGAGCGTGATGAGCTTGCGCGAGAAGTAGGCGGATTCGCGGCCGGCTTCCAGCTTGCGGCGGACGCCCTCGGGGTTGACGTCGGAGAGGCGCGCGTAGATGTCGTCGAGGTCGCGGAATTCGGCGAGCAGCTTGGCCGCCGTCTTGTCGCCGATGCCCGGCACGCCCGGCACGTTGTCCGAGCTGTCGCCCGTGAGCGAAAGGTAGTCGAGGATGCGCTCCGGCTCGACGCCCCATTCCTCGAGCACGTCCGCCGGGCCGAGCTCGCGCACCGAGTCCTTCTCGGGGCGGAGCGCGCGGACCGGGCCGCCCACCAGCTGGAGGAGGTCCTTGTCGGCGCTGATGACGCGGCACTCGCGGCCCTCGGCGCGGCAGCGCTCGGCCAGGCAGGCGATGAGGTCGTCCGCCTCGAATCCGTCGGTGCGGAGGATCGGTACGCCGAGGAGCCTGAGGCCTTCCTCCACGAGCGGCACCTGGGCGTGGAGGTCCTCGGGCGTCTTCTGGCGCGTCGCCTTGTATTCGGCGTAGAGCTCGTGGCGGAAGGTGGGCACGCGGCTGTCGAACACCGCGGCGAAGGCGCCCGGGTTCATGCGGTCGAAGATCGAGAAGAGGAAGCGGAAGAAGCCGAAGACCGCCGAGACGTTCGCGCCGTCGGGGGCCGTGAGCGGCCGCGAGATGAAGGCGAAGTACGAACGGTAGACAAGTCCGTAGCTGTCGAGCAGGTAGAGGGTGGGTTTCCGCGTGTCCATGGGGGAATACTAGCCTCGGCCCGCCCCCGCGGCAAGGGAAGGGGAGGCGGAGCCCCATGGGCCTCGGGGACGGACATCCCGCATCCGGCCGCGCGGAGCGCGACCTCTACAATCAGTTCCTTTCCGAAAGCGCGCGCTGCACGGGTATGCCTCGTGCCAGTAAACCGTGGAGGCGAGGCCATGGAAGGCCGAGCACGGCCACCCGCGGAACGCTTCGCGTTCCGCGATGTCACGAGGCTGCGCATGAAGCGCGGCCCGTGACTATTACCCTTTGAGATCCACCAAATTCCCGCCTTCACCGTCCGCGTAGACGGAACGGCGCCGGGTGAGAGGGTTCTGCGCGCGCATCACTTCGCCCCGAAGGGTCTCCATGCGGCGCTTCAGGAGCTCGCGGTTTTCCTTGTTGCGCACGATGACGCGTTCGCGGAGATCGTCGAGGGATGCCCTGAGCTCGGGCACTTCCTCCGGCTCGGAACCAGGGTAGGCGGCGCGATAGAGGTCCTCGAGGGGGTCGATGGCCTTCTGGAAGGTGTAGATCTCCGAGACGATGGCCTGCTCCATGTCGACGTGGGCCACCAGGTCGTCCACGTCGCCCCGCTCGATGTCGAGCTTCTGCCGCTCGAGCACGTCGAGGTAGGAGCGGAACTTGGTCCGCTGGTGCTCGAGCAATTCTTTGAAACGCCTGAGGATGGCGACGCGGCGCTCGAGCTCTTCGCCCTGGATCTCGTGGCGGCTCTTCACGGAGTCCGGCCTAACCCGCGATGTTGACGCCGGCGGCGGCGGCTTCGCGCCCGCCCGAGGGCGACTGGGCGGCCGCGACGGTCCAGGCGCCGCGGAGCTCGTCGAGCAGGATGCGCACGGCGCGGATGCGCTTGCCGTCCTTGGAGATGTTCGACTCGAGCAGCTCCGAGTTGAACCAGACGTAGAGGGCGAAGAGGTTGGAGGCGAGCTCGCCGCCCGCCTCGAAATCGAGGCTGGCCTGCAGTTCGGTGACGATGTCCTGGACCTTGCCGAGGGCCTTGTTGACCTTTTCGATCTCGCCCGGCTTCGGTCCCTCCGCGCGCTCGAGCGGTCCGAGCGCGAGGTCGCACTGCCTGACGGCTTCGTCGTAGAGCATGACGACGAGCTGGCCGGGGCTGGCCGTCCTGACGCGGGTTTCGCGGTAGGCCGCGAGCGGATTCTGGGTCATGGGCATCCCCCTCCCGAAGGCTTCTCCTTGATCGTCGGCCAAAGCGCGGCCGGGCTGTAGGCCGAGTTGCCGAATTCTGTCGCTTTTTTAAGGGAAGACGATTCCGCGGACTTCCCCGCGGACACGATTCACTCTGTTCCGGACAAAGGGCTATTCCGTTCGCTCAATCGTCGGCGGGGAAGGTGCCGGTCTCGGCGTAGCGCTCGAGCCGCGAATAGGCGGCGTTGATGCGGGCCGAGGTTTCGGTGGCCTTGCGGGCGGATTCCGGGTCGGCCTGGTGGCGGTCGGGATGGTGGAGCTTCTGGAGCCGCTTGTAGGCGGCCTTGACCTCGGCGAAGGGGCTGCCGACCGGCACGCCGAGCGTGCGGTAGTCCGCGGCGAGCTTTTCCCGGAGCGCGTCGGAGTTCCCGCCCCCGCTTCCATTCCTTCCGCGCTCGCGGAAGGCTTCCTCGGCCCGGCGTCGGGCTTCGCGATCGCGTTCCAGCTTCTCGCGGGCGGCGCGGTCGCCGGCCAGGTCGGCTTCCAGTTCGGCCATCGCGTCGTCGAAATCGGCGTCGCCGGAGCGTCCGGAGGACGGGCGGAAGGCCCCGGACTGCCGATCATCGTAGTCGGGAGCCGTCCAGGACTTGAAGAGTTCGGCCAACCTGTCCAGAATGTCGCTCACGGGTACCTCGCGAGGTCGAATCTACCGCGCGCGCCGGTTCCGATCAAGCGCGCGGGCGGCTCGAGCCGTCCGCCCCGGCGGCGCACGAGGGTCCCGCGGTCCGGAGGAGATAAAAACGTATGGATGACAGGCCTTCCATCCTGGTCGTGGGCGGAGCCAATCTCGACATCCAGGCCCGGTCCGACGCCGCGTTCATGGGCGGCGATTCGAACCCCGGGCGGGCCTGGTCGAGCCCCGGCGGGGTGGGGCGCAACATCGCCGAGTGCGCCGCGAGGCTCGGCGCCCGGGTCGAACTCTTCGCGCCCCTCGGGGACGACGCCGAGGGCGAGTCGCTCGCCACGGCCTGCGGCCTTGCCGGAATCGGCACCGACCGCTGTCCGCGCCTGCCCGGCGCGCGGACCGGACGCTACGTCTGCCTGATCGACTCCGACGGAACCCTCGTCGGGGCTGTCTCGGACATGGAAATCATGGAGCGCCTCGGGCCGGACGACCTGGACGCGGCCAGACCGCTGATCGACGCCTCGTCTATCATCGTGGCGGACGCGAACCTGAGGCCCGACACGCTGGCGCGCCTGTTCGACCTGGCCGCCCGCGTCAGGAAGCCCGTGTGCCTCGATACGGTCTCGGACGCCAAGGCGCGGCGCATCGCGGGAATCGCCGGTCGCGCGGCCCTCGTCAAACCCAACCGCGCGGAAGCCGCGGCCTTGACCGGGTGGCCCGTGCGGACCGCATCCGAGGCCGCGGCCGCCGCGCGCGAGCTCCGCCGCCGCGGCACGGGCGAGATCTACCTGAGCATGGGGGCCGAGGGGCTCGTCTGGCTGGGCGAGACTTCGGGCGGCTTCGCCCGCCTTCCCGACCGACCCGAGGCCGTCAACGTCTCGGGGGCCGGCGACGCCGCCCTGGCAGCCCTGGCCCGCTGGGCCCGTTCCGGCCGCTCGATGCCCGAGCGGGCAGCCCTGGCCCTCGCCGCCGCCGCCCTCGCCGCCGCGAGCCCGAGCGCCGCGCCCGACGCCCTCGACGAAAACGAAGTCATCAAGCTCTCGCAAGGAGTCGTCCATGAACCGCTACCTTGACCGTTCGCCCGAAGTCGCCGCCGCCCTCGAGGCGGGCCGGCCCGTCGTCGCCCTCGAGTCCACCATCATCAGCCACGGCATGCCCTACCCGCGCAACGTGGAGACCGCACTCGCCGTCGAGGCCGCCGTGCGCGAGGCGGGCGCAGTGCCCGCCACCATAGCCGTGCTCGGCGGCCGCCTCAAAGCGGGCCTCTCCGAGGGCGAGATCGAGGCGCTCGGCAAGGCCGGCCTCGCCGTGCTCAAGGCGAGCCGCCGCGACCTTCCCTCCATAGTCGCGCGGAAACGCGACGGGGCGACCACCGTGGCCGCCACCATGATCATCGCGGAGCTGGCAGGCATCCGCGTCTTCGCCACCGGCGGCATCGGCGGCGTGCATCGCGGCGCCGAGCGCAGCTTCGACATCTCCGCCGACCTCGAGGAACTGGGTCGAACGGGCGTCGCGGTCGTCTGCGCGGGCGCCAAGAGCATCCTCGACCTCCCGAAGACCCTCGAGTACCTCGAGACGCGCGGCGTGCCCGTCGTCGGCTACGGCACCGACGAGTTCCCCGCCTTCTACACGAGCCTCTCCGGCCTCAAGCTGGAGGAACGCTCCGACTCGCCCGAGGACCTCGCCGCCCTGATAGCCGCGAAGTGGTCGCTCGGGCTCTCGGGCGGCGTCGTCGTGGCCAACCCCATCCCCTCCTCCATGTCGATGCCGGAGAAGCTCATCAACGGCGCCATCGAAAAGGCCCTCGGGGAGATGGAGGCCAAGGGCGTCAAGGGGAAGGAGGTCACGCCCTTCCTCCTCGCCAAGGTCAAGGAGCTCACGGGCGGCGACTCGCTCGAGTCGAACATCGCCCTCGTGCTCAACAACGCCCGCCTCGCAGCGAAGCTCGCCGCGGCCCTCGCGAAGCTTCTTTAAGCGCCACGAAGCTTGGGGGTGAAGGAGTAACGCGATGCAGGACTCTGACAAGGCCGCCAGGGACGCCGCGCGCGTCCGTCGCATGGTCTTCGGGAGCGTGTACCCCCTCTACGTCGCGAAGGCGGAACGGAAAGGCAGGACGAAGGAAGAGGTGGACGCCATCCTCAGCTGGCTGACCGGCTACGACGCCGAAGGGCTCGCCCGCCGCGTCGCCGACGGCAGCGACTTCGAGACCTTCTTCGGCGAAGCGCCGCGCCCCAACCCGGACGCCGACAAGGTCACCGGCGTCGTCTGCGGCGTACGGGTGGAGGAGGTCGCCGACCCCGTGCTCCGCCAGGTCCGCTATCTCGACAAGCTGGTCGACGAGCTCGCGAAGGGCCGGCCGATGGAAAAGATACTCAGGACCTGATCAGTCGGCGTCCGCAGGGAGAACCCATGGCCATCAAGCCGACCATCTTCAAGGCCGCCCTGTCGCTCGCCGACCTGGACCGGCACCATTACGCCGACTACGCCCTCACCGTCGCCCGCGGCGTCACCGAAAGCGACGAGCGGATGATGGCGCGCATCGTCGCCTTCGCGCTGAACGCCGACGAACGCCTCGAACTGTCGGCGGAGATCGCGGACACCGACGAGCCGAGCCTCGCGCTCAAGGACTACGGCGGACGTTGTCAGCTCTGGATCGAGGTTGGCCTGCCCGACCCGAAGCGCCTGCGCAAGGCGGCCTCGCGCGCCGACGAGGTAGTCCTCTACCTCTACCACGGGCGCCAAGCCCGAATCTGGCTCGACGGGAACCGCGCCGCCCTCGAGGATATCCGGAAGCTCCGCGTCATGGAGCTCGATCCGCTCGCCGTGAAGGAGCTGGCCGCGCTCGCGGACAGGACCATGGATATCCAGTGCACCGTTCAGGACGGCCGCGCCGCCTTCGCCCATTCCGGCGGCGTCGTCGAAGTGGGCGTCGAGCGCCTTTTATAGTCCCCACCAACCGGCGTGCGGAGGACCCGAACCCGGCGGGCCGACCCGCGCAGCATGTGGCGCGGCGGGTGGCGGCGAAAAACTTGCCCCTGAGCGCCAGCGAATGGGGCATGTTCTTTCGCCGCCAGGTCCCGCTCCGAAGGCTCCGTGGCACGGTTCCACGCCGCGCTTCGGATTTACCTGTCGAATAGCCGCCCGATCACGCGCAGTTTCGGGAAGGATTTTTCCTCGCCTTTCGCCAGGCGCCTCAGGTTCGTCCGATGCGTCCAGGCGATGAACGGCCCGAGGAGCCAGGCGGCGCCGAGCAGGGGGATGCCCACGCCCGCGCCGGCCAGCTTCGCGACCGTGAGCGCGACGGGGAAGGCGAGGGCCGCGCCCACCGAGGCCAGGGACACGATCCCGAAGATTCCGAGCAGCAGTGCGAAGACCGCGGCGGCGGCGAGGAAGGGCAGGGGTGCGAGCGCGAGGAGGAGCCCGCCCGCGCAGGCGACGCCTTTCCCGCCGCGGAAGCCCGCGAAGACCGTCCACACGTGGCCGGCGACCGCGGCGACGCCGCCTGAAAGTCCGAGGACCTCGGACGCCGCAGCCCAGGCGGGGAAGGCCGGCGCGCCGGCCGCCGCGAGCGACGCCCCGAGCGAGCGGCCCAGGGCGGCGCCGAGCAGGGCCGCCGCGGCGCCTTTTCCCACGTCGAAGGCCGATACGAACACGCCCGCCTTCCAGCCGAAGACGCGGAAGGTGTTGGTGCCGCCCGCGTTGCCCGAGCCGTGGGCGCGGATGTCGGTGCGGAAGAACAGCCTGCCGACGATGATCGAGGTGGGGATGGATCCGAGCAGGTAGCCCGCTGCGAGCGCGAGCGCCACGGCCGCGAGGGGGCTCACGGCCGGGCCTCGGCGCCGGGCGCCGCTATCCAGGCCACGGCCATGGTGCCCGGACCGACGTGGCCCGAGATGGCGGGCGACAGGTCGACGACGAGCACCGGACGCGCGGGCCGATAGCGGGTCTCGAGCGTCGCGGCGAAGCGCTCCGCCGCCTCCCGCTCCCCGACGTGGGTCACGGCCAGGTCCTCGACGGCGACGCCCGTCTTCGCGAGCACGCGGGAGAGCTCGCGCTCGAGTGTCGCGCGGACGCGTTTCGGTCCGATGAAGAGCCCCGCCTTGGCGATGCGGCCCGTGTCGTCGATGCGGAGCAAGGGCCTGACCCCGAGCCCGGTCAGCGCCAGGCCCGCGACCCGCGAGAGCCGGCCCGAGCGGACCAGCCGGTCGAGGCGGCCCACGGCGAAGCGGATCTCGAGGCGCGAGCGGAGCGAGATGGCGAGCGCCGCCACCTCGTCGGCCGTGGCGCCGGCGGCGGCCGCCTCCGCGCAGCGCCGGGCGATCAGGGCGATGCCGATCGAGCCGGAGCGGGTGTCGACTGCGCGGACCTTGCGTCCCTTCGCGTCGAGTTCGGCCGCGGCGCGGACGCCGCCCTCGAAGGTCCCGGAAAGCGCGGCGGTGAAGGCCAGGTAGACCGCCTCCGCGCCGCGGGCGGTCGCCTGAGAGAACACGCGGACGTAGTCGGCATGGGCGGGCATGGAGGACTTGGTCCTGACTCCCGGCTCCTTCGCCATGCGCTCCGCCACGTCCGAGGCGCGGATGGCGTCGCGGTCGAGGAATTCCTCGCCCTCCACCTCGAGTCGCACGGGGATCCGGGGTATCAGAAGATCCGCTCTCAGCTGGTCGGGAAGGTCCGCGGTCGAGTCGACCACGACCACGCAGGCGCGGTCATGGGCCGCGGAGATTCCCCGCTGCACGAGCATGTCGTCCACCTTCCGCGCGCCGATGCGGGCATGGGCGGACAGGGCCGAGAAGACCGCGGGCGGATCGTCCGAATGCACGTGGACCCGGGCGCGCGAGGCGCCGCCGGCCACCACCACGGAGTCGCCGAGACGCTCCGCCGTCTCGCGCAGCGCGCGGGGATCGAGCGTCCCCCCATCGTCCTCGAGCATGGCCTCGACGCAGTAGCGCGGTCCGGAGACTTCGCCTTCGAGGCCGTCGCCCGGCAGGGCCTCGGTGAACTCGTCCTCGTCGGCGGGGGCCTCAGGAGTCGCCTCGAGCTGCCTGAGCCTGCCTGACTCGAGGAAGGCGTCGACGCCCTCGAGGTAGCGCACGAAGCCGCTCGCCCCGGCATCCACGACGCCGGCCTTGCGGGCTTCGGGCAGCAGGTCCCTGGTGCGTTCGAGCGAACGCCGGGCGGCCTCGAGCGCGTGCTTCCACACCGGGAAGAAGTCCTCGTGGCGCTCGGCGTGGTCCTTGAGCGCCCGCGACCAGTCCGAGAGCACGGTGA
>JAKLEE010000074.1:0-3275 GCA_022703215.1 Spirochaetota bacterium
CGCACGGTGGCGCGCTGCTCGGGCTTCTCGCTGATGACGCTCCGGACGAGCCGGATCTCGAGCTTCTTGGCCATTTCGATTAACCCCACACGTCCTTGAGCGCCTTGCCCCGGTTGCGGGCTACGGTGCGGGCGTCCATGATGCCCGCGATGCCTTCGAAGACCGCGCGGACGACGTTGACGCTGGTGCGGGCGCCGAGGCTCTTGGCGAGGACGTCCGTGACGCCGCCCGCCTCCATGACCGCGCGCACGGCGCCGCCGGCGATGATGCCGGAGCCCGACACTGCGGGCTTGAGGACGACGCGGGTGGCCTTGTACTCGCCGACCACGTCGTGCGGCAGCGTGCCGTTCTTCACGGGCAGCTTCACCATGTTGCGCTTCGCCCGGTCGATGCTCTTCCGGATGGCTTCGCTGACGTCGTTCGCCTTGCCGAAGCCGTAGCCCACGTTGCCGCGGCGGTCGCCGACGACGGTGAGGGCGGAGAACGAGAAGCGCCGGCCGCCCTTCACGACCTTGGCCGTGCGGTTGAGCTTGACGAGCTTCTCGACGAAATTGTCACGGGAGCCGTCGCGGTCCCGATCCCTGTCCCTGGTCCTGTTTTCCACGAGGCCCTCCTAGAACGCGATCCCGGCCTTGCGGGCTCCGTCGGCGATCGCCTTGACGACGCCGTGATACTTGTAGCCGTTGCGGTCGAAGACCACCTCGGCCACGCCCTTTTCCTTCAGCCGGGCGCCGATCGCCTCGCCGAGCTTGGCTCCGCCCTCGACGGTCGGCTTGGTGCCCTTGAGGGCTTCCTCCAGGGTGCTCGCGGCGACGAGGGTCTTCCCGTCGGCGTCGTCGATCACCTGGACGTAGAGGTACTTGTTGCTCCGGAAGACCGTCATGCGCGGGCGCTCGGGAGTGCCCGTGATGGACTTGCGGACGTGGCCCTTGCGCTGGCCCCGACGGCGGAGCTTCTCGCTCTGTTCCTTCGTGCTCATGGCTTTCCCTTACTTCACGCCGGACTTGCCGACTTTCTTCCGGACGTACTCGCCCTCGTAGCGGATTCCCTTGCCCTTGTAGGGCTCGGGCGCGCGGAGCTTGCGGATCTCGGAAGCCAGCTTACCGACCGCGTGGCGGTCGGCGCCGGTGAGGACGATCTTCTGGCCGTTCGCTTCGACGGTCGCCTGGATTCCCTCGGGAATGCCCACGAAGACGTCGGAGGAGAAGCCGAGGCTCAGGATCAGGAGCTTGCCCTGGAGCTCGGCCTTGTAGCCGACGCCGTTGATGGCGAGGGTGATCTTGAAGCCTTCGGAAACGCCCTTCACCATGTTGGCGAGGAGCTGGCGGTAGAGGCCGTGGAAGGACTTGGACGGCTTGGTCTCGTCGCGGCGCGCGACGTCGACCTGGGACGGGCCGACCTTGAAGTCGACGACGTCCTTGTAGTCCTGAGTCAGCTTGCCCTTCGGGCCTTCGACGGTCATGAGGCCGTTCGCGATGTTCACCTTGACGCCCGCCGGGATGGCGACGGGCAGGTATCCGATCCTGGACATTGCCCCTCCCTTACCAGACGGTGCAGATGAGCTCGCCGCCGACCTTCTTCTCGACGGCCTTGCGGCCGGTGGTCACGCCTTCGCTCGTGCTGATGATGACGGTGCCGTAGCCGTTGTGGACGCGCGGCAGGTCCTTGTATCCGGAGTACACGCGGCGACCGGGCTTGGAGACCTTGTCGACGCCGTGCAGGATCGGATCGTTCTTCTCGTCGTACTTGAGGAAGATGCGGATCGAGTTCTGTCCCTCGTTCACGATCTTCTTGAAGTTCTTGATGTAGCCTTCGGTCTTCAGGATCTTCACGATCTCGAGCTTGATGCGAGAGGTGGAGATGTCGACCTTCTCGTGCCGCGCCGCCGAGGCGTTGCGGATCTTGGTCAGCATATCGGCGATGGGGTCGCTAACGCTCATTGCCTTCCTCCTACCAGCTCGACTTGGTGACGCCCGGAATCATGCCGTCGCTGGCGAGCTTCCGGAAGCAGATGCGGCACATGTCGAATTTTCGCATGTATCCACGGGGGCGGCCGCAAACCTTGCAGCGCCTGACGAGGCGGGTCGAGTACTTTGGCTTCTCGAGCGCCTTAAGGATCATTGATTTCCTGGCCATGGGTTCCTCGCTTACTTCCTGAACGGCATGCCGAACCGGGCGAGGAGGCTCTTCGCCTCCTTGTCCGTCTTCGCGGTCGTGACGATCGCGACGTTGAGGCCCATCACCTTCTCGATCTTGTCGAAGTCGATCTCGGGGAAGATGATTTGCTCGGTGATGCCGAGCGAGTAGTTGCCGTGCCCGTCGAAGGCGTTCTGGTTCACGCCGCGGAAGTCCTTGACGCGCGGCAGCGCGACGTTGACCAGGCGGTCGAGGAACTCGTACATCTGGGCGCCGCGGAGCGTCACCCGGCAGCCGATTTCCTGGCCTTCGCGGATCTTGAACGTGGCGATGGACTTGCGCGCCTTGGTCTTCACGGCCTTCTGGCCGGTGATGTGCGCGAGGTCCTCGACGGCGGCGTCGAGAATCTTCTTGTTCTCCTTCGCCTCGCCGACGCCCATGGAGACGATGATCTTCGCGAGGCGCGGCACCTGCATCAGGGTGGAGTAGCCGTACTCCTCCTTGAGGGCGGGGGCGATCTCGGCCCTGAAGGTCTTCTTGAGGCGGGGCACGTAGCCCGCGGGCGGAGCCGCCGAGGGTCCGGCGGACTTGCCGGCGGCGGCCTTCTTCGCCGCGGCCTTGGCCTTGGCCTCGGCCGGGTCGACGGTCTTCTTCTCAGCCATCAGAGGGCCTCCCCGCACTTGCGGCAGACGCGCTTCTTGGCGTCTCCCTCGATCTTGTAGCCGATGCGCGTCGGGCCGCACTTGCGGCAGACGATCATCATGTTCGAAATGTGCAGGGCGGCCTCGATCTCGACGATCCCGCCGCGATCGTTCTGCTTGCGCTTCTTCATGGCCTTCTTGACCATGTTGACGCCCTGTACGATCGCGCGGCCCTTCTCCCGATCGATGCGGACGATCTTGCCCTGCTTTCCCTTGTCCTTGCCGGCGATCACCTGGACGAGGTCGTCCTTGCGCAGCTTGAACTTCACGGTAGTGGTTGCCATCGCGTAACTCCTAGAGAACCTCGGGGGCCAGCGAGACGATCTTCATGTAATCCTTCTCGCGGAGCTCCCTGGCGACCGGCCCGAAGATGCGCTTGCCCTTCGGGTTCTTGTTCGCGTCGATGATGACGCAGGCGTTGTCGTCGAAGCGGATGTA
>JAKLEE010000074.1:3284-11145 GCA_022703215.1 Spirochaetota bacterium
GGGCCCGAAGATGCGCTTGCCCTTCGGGTTCTTGTTCGCGTCGATGATGACGCAGGCGTTGTCGTCGAAGCGGATGTAGGTGCCGTCGGGGCGGCGGTATTCCTTGTGCGTGCGGACGACGACGGCCTTCTCGACGGTGCCCTTCTTGATGGCCGAGTTGGGGATGGTGTCCTTGACGGCGACGACGATGATATCGCCGATGCCCGCGTAGCGGCGGCGGGTGCCGCCGAGGACCTTGATGCACTGCACCATCTTGGCGCCGGAATTGTCGGCGACGTTGAGGAACGATTCGACCTGGATCATTTTTCCCCTCCGCCTATTTCGCGCGCTCGATGATCTCGGCGAGCCGCCAGCGCTTGTCGCGGCTGAGCGGCCTGGTTTCAACGACGCGGACGGTGTCGCCGGCCTTGGCCTCGTTGGCCTCGTCGTGCGCCTTGATCCGCTTCGAGCTCTTCACGTACTTCTTGTAGAGCGGGTGCAGCTTGCGGGTCGTGATCTCGACGACGATGGTCTTGTCCATCTTGTCGCTGGCCACGATGCCCGTGAGCTCCTGCCTGCCCTTCGTTCCCTTGTTCTCTTCCACGTCCTGTCTCCTCGCCCTAGGCCTGCGGCACGGCCAGTTCGGCCTGGCGGATGAGCGTCTCCACGCGGGCGATCTGCCGGCGGAGGTTGCGCTTCTGGAGCGGGTTGTCGACGTGGCCGACGACCATCTGGAAGCGCAGGTCGAAATACTTCTTGCGGAGCTCGTCGCGCTTGGCGAGGAGCTCGTCCTTCTTCATTTCCTTGAACGAATTCCGCATGGGATCACTCCATCTCCATCTCGGCGCGGACGACGAACTTCGTCTTGATCGGCAGCTTGGAGCCGGCGAGGCGCATGGCCTCCTCGGCGACCTGCCGCTCGACACCAGACAGTTCGAACATCATCGTGCCTTCCTTGACGACGGCGACCCAGTATTCCGGAGCGCCCTTGCCCTTGCCCATGCGGGTTTCCGCGGGCTTCTTGCTGTAGGGCTTGTCCGGGAAAATCCGGATCCACAGCTTGCCGCCGCGCTTGATGTAGCGGTTGAGCGCCACGCGCGCGGCCTCGATCTGGCGGTTCGTGATCCACTCGGGCTCCATGCACATGAGCCCGTACTCGCCGAAAGCGACGGTGTTGCCGCTCTGCGCCTTGCCGTGGATCCGGCCGCGCTGCACCTTCCGGTGCTTCACTCTCTTGGGTGCGAGCATGGCTTAGCTCCTCGGCTCGCGGCGCTCGGGGCGGCCGCCGCGGTTGTCGCGACCCTCGCGGGCCGGCCGGTCGGATCGCTCGTGGCCGCCCTCATGGCGCGGCTTGCGCACGAGGGTTCCGGCGTCCTCGTTCTTGTCGGTCTTGTAGACCATGCCCTGGTAGATCCACACCTTGACGCCGATCTTGCCGAAGGTCGTCGAGGCCTCCCAGAAGCCGTAGTCGATGTCGGCGCGGAGGGTGTGGAGCGGGGTGCGTCCTTCCTTGTACTGCTCGGTGCGGCTCATGTCCGCGCCGCCGAGGCGGCCGGCCACGCGGACCTTGCAGCCCTGGGCTCCGCCCTTCATCGCGTTGGCGACGGCCATCTTGAGGGCCCTGCGGAACGAACCGCGGCTCTCGAGCTGGCGGGCGATGCTCTGGGCCACCACCATCGCGTTGGTCTCGATCTTCTTGATCTCCTTGATCTTGATCTGGACCTTCTTGGTCACGACCTTCTGGAGCTCAAGACCGACCTTCTCGATGTTGGCGCCCTTGACGCCGATGAGGACGCCGGGGCGGGCGGTGTGGATGATCACGGTCACGCGCTGGGGGTGCCGGACGATCTCCACCTCGGAGATGTCGGCGCCCTTCGCCTCGGGCAGCTCGAGCAGCCGCTTGCGGAGACCGAGGTCCTCGTGGAGCGTCTTCGCGTACTCGCGCGGGTCGACGTACCAGCGGGACTTCCAATCCTTGTTGATGCCGAGCCGGAGCCCGGTCGGGTTTACTTTCTGACCCACCTTACGCCTCCGTCCTTCCGATCTCGTCGACCGTCACGCTGATGTGGCACATGCGCTTGAGCTGCATGTCGGCCCGGCCCCTGGCGCGGAACCAGACGCGGCGCATGCGAGGACCCTCGTCCACGCGGAGCTCGCTGACGAAGAGCATGTCCTCGCCGAGCTTGCGGTTGCGGTCGAGCGCGTTGGCCGCGGCGGAGGCCACGACCTTGCGGATCAGGCGCGCGCCCTTGTGGGGCATGTGCTCGAGGATCGCCATGGCCTCGGCGTAGGTCTTGCGTCGCACGAGGTCCGCCACCGGCCTGATCTTGAACGGGCTGCCGATGAGGAACTTCGCGCTCGCGTTGTATCCTTTCTTGTCCATCCCTTACCTCTTGTCGGCTTTCTTGTCCGAGCCGGCGTGGCCGCGGAAAAGACGGGTGGGGGCGAACTCGCCGAGCTTGTGGCCGACGAGGTTCTCGGTCACGTAGACCGGCACCCAGGACTTGCCGTTGTGCACCGAAATGGTCATGCCGACCATCTCGGGAATGATGGTGGAGCAGCGGCTATAGGTCTTGAGCATCTTCTTGTCGCCGGCCTTGGAGGACTCGACGACCTTCTTGTAGAGGGACTTTTCGATGAAAGGACCCTTCTTGACTGATCTCGACATGGTCGTCTCCTATCACTTCCTGCGCTTGACGATGAACTTGCCGGACGGCTTGTGCTCGCTCCGGGTCTTGTAGCCCTTGCACGGCTGGCCCCACGGCGTGACGGGCTGCTTGTAGCCCTTGCCGCGGCCCTCGCCGCCGCCGTGCGGGTGGTCGATCGGGTTCATCGCGATACCGCGGACCTTCGGCCTCATACCCTTCCAGCGGTTGCGTCCGGCCTTGCCGATCCGCTCGTTCATGTGGTCGCCGTTGCCGACGGAACCGATGGTCGCCATGCACTTCTTGAAGACCATGCGGAGCTCGCCCGAGGGCAGCTTGAGGGTGACATAGTCGCCCTCCTTGGCCGCGATCAGGGCGCCCGCGCCCGCGGAGCGGGCCAGCTGGCCGCCCTTGCCGAGGTTGAGCTCGACGTTGTGGACGGTGAGTCCCACGGGAATGGCCTCGAGCGGCAGGCTGTTGCCCGGCTCGAGCGGGGCGTCGGGACCGGCCACGATCTTCTGGCCGACCGCGAGACCCTGCGGCGCGATGATGTAGCGCTTCTCGCCGTCGACGTAGTTGACGAGGGCGATGTTCGCGCTGCGGTTGGGATCGTACTCGATGCTCGCGATCGAGCCCGGGATTCCGAGCTTGTCGCGAAGGAAGTCGATCTCGCGGTACTTGCGCTTGTGACCGCCGCCACGCCGACGGACCGCGATGCGTCCGACGCCGCCACGGCCGGCCTTGTCGCCCTTGCCCTTGGTCAGGGACTTGACGGGCGCGTTCCCCTGGGTCAGCGCCTCGTTCACCACCTGCACGCGGTGGCGGAGTCCCGGGGTTATCGGCCTGAAAGTCTTGATCGCCATAAATTCCCCTTGAGGAATCGTCCGAAAGCGCTTACGCGCCTTCGAACGCCTTGATGGTCTCGCCCTTGGCGAGACTTACGACGGCCTTCTTCCAGGCCGAGGTGACGCCTGAGCGGCCCCGGAGGCGCTTCGGCTTGCCCTTCACGTTGATCACGGTGCAGGAGACCGGAGTCACGGAGAACATCCGGCGCACCGCTTCCATGATCTGCGGCTTGGAGGCGCGCGGGTCGACGCGGAAGACGTACTTGCCCTGCTCGCGCAAGGCGTTGGTCTTCTCGGTCAGGACGGGCTCCACCAGGACCGTATCGTACTGCTGCATGACGGTCTCCCTTACTTCTCGCCGTAGAACTCGTTGAGGCTCTTCGCGGCGGACTCCATCACGATGACGGAGCGGCCGTAGAAGAGGTCGTGGGCCCGGAGGCGGCGGAACGAGAGGAAGTGCAGCCACGGGATGTTGCGGCCGGCGCGCTTGATCATGGCGTCGTCCTCGTTGAGGACCACCACGGTGCGCTCGGCCTTGTCGCGCGGCAGGACCTTGTCGAGGACCGCCATGAGGTCCTTCGTCTTGCCGGAGGCGACGGAGAAGTCCTCGACGACCTTGAGGGTCTCGTTCTGGGCCTTGAGGCTCAGGATGCTCTTCATCGCGAGGCGCTTGGCCTTGCGCGGCATCATGTAGCTGTAGTCGCGCGGCTTCGGTCCGAAGACGATGCCGCCACCGACGAACTGGGGCGCCTTGACGTCGCCCTGGCGCGCGCGGCCCGTGCCCTTCTGGGCGTAAGGCCGGCGGTTGGTGCCGTGCACCTCGGCGCGCCCCTTGGTGCTGGCGGTGCCGACGCGCTTGTTGGCGAGCTCGTTGTTGATGGCGTACCAGATGACGTCTTCGTTGACCGGCAGGCCGAACACGGCGTCCGAGAGCTCCACGTTCCGGAGCTCCTTACCCTGGACGGAAATGACTTTCCTTTCCATTGCTGTTCCTGCCCCGCTTACGCTTTCTTGACGGCCGACCTGACGACGACCGTGCAGTTACGCGGTCCCGGAACGGCGCCGCGCACGAGGACGAGCCCCTCGGCGGCGTCGACGCGGACGACCTTCAGGTTCAGGACCGTGACCTTCTCGGAACCCATGTGCCCGGGAAGCTTCACGTTCTTGAACGTCTTGTGCGGATAGGTCCGCTGGCCCGTCGAGCCCGGTTCGCGGTGGAACTTGGAGCCGTGCGTCGAGCGACCGCCTCCGAAACCCCAGCGCTTCATGACGCCCTGGAAACCCTTGCCCTTCGAGGTGGCGGTGACGTCGACGAAACGGACGCCTTCGAAGGCCTCCGCGCCGAGCGACTGGCCGACCTGGACTTCCTTGCCGAAGTCCCGGAACTCGCGCAGCAGCTTCGTGGGCTGGATGCCCTCGGGGAACTGGCCGGCGTAGGGCTTGGTGACGCGCGTCTTCTTCGCGGTGAAGGCGCCGAACACGACGGCGTCATAGCCGTTCGCGTCCGCGGTCTTCCGCGCGACGACGACGTTGGGCGCGATCTTCACGACGGTGACGGGCACGAGGCGCCCGGTGTCGTCGAAGACCTGCGTCATGCCGATCTTCGTGCCGATTAATCCGATCATGGATAACTCCTAAGCGTTGAACGCGTCGGTACGGAACCGGGCGTTTACTGCTTGATCTCGACGTCGATGCCCGCGGGAAGCTCGAGCTTCATCAGGGCGTCCATGACGTCGGGGGTCGGGTTGATGATGTCGATCAGGCGCTTGTGCGTCCGCATTTCGAACTGCTCCCGCGACTTCTTGTGGACGTGCGGCGAGCGAAGCACGGTGTAGCGGCTGGTGCGGGTGGGGAGCGGGATGGGTCCCGAAACCTTGGCGCCCGCCTTCTGGACGGTCTGCACGATGGAGCGTGCCGAATCGTCGATGAGGCGTACGTCGAACCCTCTGAGCCTGACGCGAATCCTGTCCTTCATAGGTCCTCCAAAGATCTCTTGCATCCGCGTCGTCACGCCGTTCCCGGGAGGGCGCGCGCGTCGACCGATGCCGCGGGGCCGTGGAGGCCCCGCCTTCCCTCCCATCCACCTATTTGGACGGGAGTATTCGCGGCAAGATACCCCGGATGCCTCCGAAGGGTCAAGTGCCCCATCCCGCAGACCTCATGAACCAAGAAGACCACGGAGGCACGGATCAGGTCGCGCGGCCCGGGGCCGCGCACTTCAATCCATTCCACGTCGAAAGCGGAGCGAAGCGACGCAGCTACGGAGGGAAGAGGGAGGAAGAGGGGGAGTGGAAAAAGAAATCCCTTTTCCGGTTCTTCTCCCTTTTTTCTCCCCTCCTCCGTGGCTCCGTGGTTTGATTCCAAAGAAAAGGGGCGCCCCGAAGGACGCCCCGCTTGCTGCCTTGAAAGGAAGCTTACTCGAGAACCTCGACCACCTGGCCGGAAGCCACGGTGCGGCCACCCTCGCGGATGGCGAACTTGAGGCCCTTCTCCATGGCGATCGGGTAGATCAGCTCGGCGTTGATCTCGGTGTTGTCGCCGGGCATCACCATCTCCTTGCCGGCGGGGAGCGTCACCGAGCCGGTGATGTCCGTCGTCCGGAAGTAGAACTGGGGCCGGTAGCCGGAGAAGAAGGGGCTGTGGCGGCCGCCCTCGTCCTTCGAGAGGACGTAGATCTGGCCCTTGAACTTGGCGTGCGGGGTGATGGTGCCCGGCTTGGCCAGGACCTGGCCGCGCTCCACTTCCTTCTTGTCCACGCCGCGGAGCAGGGTGCCGATGTTGTCGCCGGCCTGGCCCTCGTCGAGGAGCTTGTTGAACATCTCGACGCCCGTGACGACCGTGTTCTTGGTCGGCTTGATGCCGACGATCTCGACCGTCTCGTTGACCTTCACGATACCGCGCTCGACGCGGCCCGTGACGACCGTGCCGCGGCCGGAGATCGAGAACACGTCCTCGATCGGCATGAGGAACGGCTTGTCGATGAGGCGCTCGGGGTCGGGGAAGAAGGTGTCCATGGCGTCCAGGAGCTCCTGGATGCACTTGTTGTTCTCGAGGTTGGTCGGGTCGGACATGGCCTTGAAGGCGGAACCCTTGATGATCGGGGTCTTGTCGCCGGGGAAGCCGTAGAAGTTGAGGAGGTCGCGGACCTCTTCCTCGACGAGCTCGATGAGCTCGGCGTCGTCGACGAGGTCGACCTTGTTGAGGAAGACGAGGACGGAAGGCACGCCGACCTGGCGCGCGAGCAGCACGTGCTCGCGGGTCTGGGGCATGACCGAGTCGGGGGCCGAGACGACCAGGACCGCGCCGTCCATCTGGGCGGCTCCGGTGATCATGTTCTTGATGTAGTCGGCGTGGCCGGGGCAGTCGATGTGCGCGTAGTGGCGCTTGTCGGACTGGTACTCGAGGTGCCGGGTATTGATGGTGATACCGCGGGCCTTCTCCTCCGGCGCATTGTCGATCTCGTCATACTTCATGACCTTGGAGCCGAACTTGGCGCCGCAGTACATGGTGATGGCGGCGCTGAGGGTCGTCTTTCCGTGGTCGATGTGGCCGATCGTACCGACGTTCATGTGCGGCTTGGTACGCTCGAATTTCTCTTTCGCCATGCTACTCCTCCTCTGGGGTGCATTTACGTGGTTGTCATCCGCGTTTTCGCGAGCCCGCGCAGTATATGCGGGGTCCGTTCCGCGCGCAAGTGCCGGTTCCGAAGGGAATCCGGCGGTTTTTTACATCACACGCCCCGCGGTCGGGGGCGAAAGATCACTTACCAGCGATAGTGGGCGAAGGCCTTGTTGGCCTCGGCCATGCGGTGCGTATCTTCCTTCTTCTTCACCGCGGTGCCGGTGTTGTTGAAGGCGTCGCCGAGCTCGGCGGCGAGCCGTTCGGCCATGGAGCGGCCGGAGCGGGAGCGGGCCGCGGCGATGACCCAGCGCATGGCCAGGGCTTCGCGGCGGACGTCGCGGATCTCGATCGGCACCTGGTAGGTCGCGCCGCCCACGCGGCGGGACTTGACCTCCACGGCGGGCTTCACGTTGTCGAGGGCTTTCAGGAACGCCTCGAGCGCGGGAGCCCCGGACTTCTCCTGGAGCTGGCCGAGCGCGTCGTAGACGATGCGGAGGCTGGTAGCCTTCTTGCCCTCGAGCATCATGCGGCACACGAACTTGGTGAGGATGACGCTGTTGTAGCGCGCGTCGGGGGCGTGGCCCCTGTCGATGGTCTTCTTCTTGCGGCCCATGTCGGATCCTCCGCCTTACGCCTTCGGCCGCTTGGCGCCGTACTTGGAGCGCGACTGCTTGCGGTCGGCGACGCCGAGGGTATCCTTCGCGCCGCGGATGATGTGGTAACGAACGCCCGGAAGGTCCTTCACGCGTCCGCCGCGGATGAGGACTACCG
>JAKLEE010000075.1 GCA_022703215.1 Spirochaetota bacterium
TGATGGACAGGAATCGTTTCACGATGACCTCCTCGGGAAATTCGGGACGGCCGGGCGACGCCCGGTTCGATACTCGGGCGTCGGACGCCCGTCGCCAAAGCCTACAATCCGCTGTTGAAGGTGAGCGCCTTCCCGCGGCTGAAAACCAGGTAGATGTCCGGCATGCCCGCTCGCTCCGCCGCGACGTAGACGGCGTCCTCCACCGCGGTCGCGCTCTTGAAGGTGAAGACGAGCAGACGGGTCTCGTCGGGCGAGTAGGAAACCTGCTCGACCAGCCGGAACGAACGCGCCAGGGCCCTGCGGAGGTTGGAGATGGCGCGGGCGTCCGGCGTATTCTGGATCAGCAGCTCGAACCGTATGCCGTTAGCCAGGCTCGCCTCGATGAGGGCCTTGGCCTGGTCGGTCATCTTCGGCATCGCGGTGAAGATCGAAGCCTGGACCGCGTTCGAGAGCGCCCCGTCGAGGCTCGTGGGGCTCATCACCTCCGGGCTCACGAAGGAGAGCGAGCCGAGCAGCTGCGAGGTGGAGGTGTCGAACAGCTTCATCACTCCCTGCGCGGAGGCGTAGAAGCGGCCGCCCCGCTCGGATCCTGCGGCGCGCATGGAAATCTCGACATAGACGTCCGCGTCGAACTTCTGCGCCAGGTATTGCATGATGCCGATGGAACCGCCGGTCTCGGCCATGTAGGCGGCCTGCTGGTCCTTCTTGTTGCGCTGCACCTGGTCGAAATCGATGACCGTGCGCCCCATTTTTTCGATCAGGTAGCGATTGGCCTGGGTGACCGCCATCTTGGCGAGCGCCGGGTCCATGCCGGCGGCCTCGTCGATGTAGACCAGATAGTCGAGTCCGGCCAGGTACCGCTCGAGGAAGGCCCGCTCATCATCGGTCAGAACCCCGGGGGCGGGAGGAGGAACGTCGTCAGACACCACGGGAGTCGGCGTCGCAGTGTCGGCCGGAGGAGGGGTAGTCGTCCCGGCGGTTGCGGTGCCGGTTGCGGTGCCGCTTGTGCTGCCCGTTGTGGTGCCGCTTGTGCTGCCGGTGGACGGGATTCCGGTCACGAGTTCCTTCGCCCGGGCCTTCGCCGCGGCGGAATCCGAACTGGTCCCCGCGTCCGCTTCGGCGGCGGGAACGGCCGCTGGCGCGCCGGCGCAGGAAAACAGGACTGCCAGCGCGAGGATCAAGACGACGAAAGGCCCGGCGGACTTCATGCGATGCTCCTTATGTCGACACTCGTTCGATTATAACGCTCGCCTCGGTCGTTTCCAGCCGGAAGGCCTTCCGATCGTCATTTCCCGGCGGAATCGACGGGCGTCTCGGAAAGGACCGAAACATGGCGCACGAAGGACCGGCCTTCCGGAGCGATGAAGCCGATCGCGAGCTCAGCGCCGCCGAAAGGCGTGACGGCGCGCGCGTCGCTCCTGTCGCCCGAAACGCTCAGCACGCCCCGGTCGACGGATATGACCAAGCCCCCCGCCGGATCCAGGGCTGCCACGACGCTTCCGTCGGGGAAACGGACAAGCCCGTCGGGTGACGCCGTGGCGATGACGGCTCCGCCGGGAGCCGCCAGGGCGAGGACCGCGTCTCCATCGAAGCGGACGCGGAGGGGCGCGGAAACCGGGAAGGTCCGCGACAGCCAGGCGCCCGCGCCCGGCTCCAGCGCGAGTCCTTCCGGGGTCGCCTGGACTCCGGACGAGCGGGTGACGGAATCGGGCACCGACAGGGATTCGAACCCTTCCGCGGCCAGCAGCGCGGCGCCGTACCTGGCCGCCTGGCTGCGCGCCCAGGCGGGATACATGGCTCGCGGCTCCGGAGCTCGCCAGACCCCGGCTTCGTCGTACAGGCCCGCGGCGCCGCCGACCGTAAAACGGTCGAACCGGCCCCACGCCCCGGAGTCGATGTCGACGAGCGCGGATTGCGCCGGGGAGCCGTCGATATGCCATGAGACCGACAAGCGTTTCGCGACGGGCACCACGCTCGCCGAGAGCGTGAAAACGCGGGAAGGCAAGGTCGGCCCCGGTATGGCGAGCTCGCCCGCCCGGCCCGGAAGCTCGAGGTAGAGCCGTCCCTCCCGGACTCCCACCACGACGGATTCCTCGCCGCCGCCGACTCCGATGACGGGACCGAGCGCGCCGCGATCGAGCGCGAGCCTCGCGACCAAGGAGAAGGCAAGGTTCCCCGCGAAGTCCTCGAGCGGCACCGAGAAGCCTTCGCCTTGGCCGAACCTGAATCCGACCCCGCCGGACCAGGCGTCGGGCAGGGTGGGGCCGGAGACCTCCGCCTCGATGCCGCCCTTCGCCTCGAGGAAATCGCCCTCGAGGCGGAAAAGAAGCTCGAAGCCCCGGGTGTCGGCGAACTCCTCCGCGACCGGAGCGGCTTTCGCCGGTACAAGTATCGATACCTTTTCCTTGAGTACGCCTTCGAGTCCCGGTCTATGCGGAACCGAGGGGAACCACTCGAACGAGATCGTGCTTGCCACCGCCTCGGTCGGCGCACGCCAAAGCAGGCGGGCGTAGCCTTTGGAGGCATACCCCTCGGAAAGGACCGAGCCGTTGGCGCTCCAGCGCACCCACGGGTCGAATGTGGAGTCGTCGACCTCGGCCACCAGGAGCAGCATTCCGCCCGGTCGGACGACGCCGGGATACACGGCTATCGACGCGGCCGCCGGCTCCCGCGCCACCACGAAGACGGGGCGCGAGATCGACGCGCGCTCCACCCCGTCCCTTCCCAGAGCGCGGAGCTCGAGGTAGTAAGCGCCGGGTTCGAGCCCTGACGGCACGGCCATGGATGGAAGGTTATCGAGCAGGGAATCCACGGCCACGTCCTGCCCGAGGAGCGGAGGAGCCTTGTCGGAACCGGACCCGGAGAGCTCCGTGGAAAGGTTCGAGCGCAACGCGCCCTCCCCCCCGGTCGCGACCAGCTCGAGCGACAGGCCGGCGGGAGCGGCCACGCCGTCGGCCAGCGAAATCCGCGGCCTGATGGCGGTTCCCGGCACGAGCAAGGCGCCTTCCGGCAGCTCGAGATTGCCGATGAGCAATTCGAGGCCGTACAACTCGTCGCGTTCCGAATCGGACAGGAAGTACGAGGAATCGGCGCAGGCGAGCAAGCCCGCTGCGACCGCGCCCGCGAGAATCGAAGCGCGGATTGCTTGTGAGAGGCCCCGTCGGGCCGCGAAAGGGAATCCGGTCATGCCTAGCTTTCTATTATACCGCTTCCCCGCCAAGTTCCAAGCAGCGCTCGCCCGGAGTTCGTCCCGCAGGGCCGCATCCGGCCCTGCGTTTCAAGGAAGATGGGCCGCCCCGGCCTCCAGGCCGAGCTCCGTCCCCAGCCTGGCGCTCATGGCGTGCAGCGATCCGAGAATGCGCTCGCTCTCCGGTCCCGTGGCGGCCCGCGGCGCCCACAGCCCGCGGTCGATCCGCAAGGGGCGTATCTCGAGCGATTCGACCCCGCCGCCTGAAAGCGTGAGGATAAAGGCCGCGGAATCGTAGGTGGTATCGGCGGCCATGTCGAAGACGAAGTTCCCCATCGAATAGAGGATGACGCCGCGTCCGTAACGCTCGACGCCCTGCAGGACATGGGGGTGATGGCCGAGGACCGCGGCGGCGCCCGCGTCGATGGCGGCGTATCCGAACGAGCGCTGGAATGCGTTGGGCGAACGCGCGTGCTCTTCGCCCCAATGGACTGAGACGAGCACGTAGTCGGCACCGTCCGCGAGCGCGGCGCCGACGTCGGCGACCATGTGCTCCGTGACGGCATGGGCGACGCCCGGAGACGCTTCCCCGGCCCCGGTTACGGACCACCACGCCTCGGCGTAGGAAAGCACCGCGACCCTGGCTCCCCCCGCCTCGAGCCAGGCCGGCGCCCTCGCTTCCGCGAGGCCCTTCCCCGCGCCGCTCCGCGCCACCCCGGCCAGGTCGAGCGCCTCGAGGGTCTCCGCGACCGCCCTGGGCCCGTAGTCGTTCATGTGGTTGTTCGCCAGGGAAACCACGTCGAAGCCCGCCCAGGCGAGTCCGAGGAGGGCTCCCGGATCGGCGTTGAAGGTGACGTTCTCGGGCTTGCCCGGATAGGGAACGCCGGGGTAGCTGGCGGGGCATTCCAGGTTCGCGAAGGCGAGGTCTGCGGCCTCGACGAGGGGTTTCACGGACAGGAATGGAGCCTTCCAGCCTTCGCGCGTGATCCGCGCCCCCGGAAGGCGGTCGAGCAGTATGTCCCCGACGGCGAGGAATCTGATCGCGGCCGCTTCCCGATCGGGAAGCGTCGGCACGGCGAGCTCCATCGGCAGGGTTGCCGAAGCGTTCGCCAAGTCGCTCTCCGGCCGGGCGGCCACTGAACATGCGGTGAAGCACAGGACGGCGAGCGACGCCGCTGCCGCTCCGGCTGCGAGCGGGCGCCTCATCGGAGCGCCGCCTCGTGCAACGCGCGCGCAATCGGGATGCGGCGCCCCATGCCGAACGCCCGCGGAGAAACCTTGATGACCGGGGCGGCCTGCCTCCGCTTGTACTCCGAAAGCGCGACCAGCCTGACGACGCGCTTCACGGTCGCCTCCTCGTGCCCCGCCGCGACGATCTCCGGGGCGGATCGGTTGCCGACTATGTAACTGGAAAGGATCGAGTCGAGGATGGCGTAAGGCGGAAGGGAATCCTCGTCCTTCTGGTCGGGGCGGAGCTCCGCCGAGGGGGGCTTGTCGATGATGGCCCGCGGTATCGGCGCTTCCCGCCCCTCGCGTTCCGCGCGCGCGTCGATCGACTCGCAGAGGGCGAACACCTCGGTCTTGAGCAGGTCGCCGATGGGCGCGATGGCGCCGGCCATGTCGCCGTACAGGGTGCAGTAGCCGCAGGCGAGTTCGCTCTTGTTGCCGGTCGTAAGGAGCATCGAGCCGAATTTGTTCGACCAGGCCATGAGCAGGGTGCCCCGGATGCGCGCCTGGAGGTTCTCCTCCGTCAGGTCGAACGGCCTGTCCCCGAAACCGGGAGCGAGGGCGTCGAGGAAGGCCTTGAAGGGTCCCTCGATGGCGATGGTCTCCATCCGCATGCCGAGCCGACGGCAGAGCTCCACGGAATCGGTGATCGATCCTTCGCTGGAGAAGCGGCTCGGCATCGCGATCCCGACCACGTTCTCAGCTCCGACCGCGCGAACCGCCAGATAGGCCACCAAAGCCGAATCGATGCCGCCCGAAACGCCGAGATGGGCCTGTTTGAAGCCGCAACGGCGCATGTAGCCGCGTATTCCCCCGACCAGCGCTTCCTCGATCTCCGCCTGCCTGTCGTCGACGAGCTCGATCGGCGGTCCGGGCCGTTCGGTATCGAACGAAAGGGTCTCGGTTCCCCAGCCCGCCATGGCGACGGGCCGGCCCTCGCGGTCGACGGCGAAGGAGCGGCCGTCGAAGACCAGGGAATCGGCGGCTCCCGCCATGTTCACGTAGGCCACGGGAACGGAACCCTCGCGGGCCAGGTCCCCGGCCAGGCGCAGCCGGGTCGCGAGCTTGCCGGCGACGAAGGGCGACGCGGAAGGCACCACCACGAGGTCCGCGCCACGGTCGAGCAGGTCGCGCACCGGGTCGACCGGATAGCGCATCCCGGGGGCGGGCGGCTCTTCCCACCAGATGTCCTCGCAGATCGCGAAGCCGACGCGCAGCCCGGCCAGCTCGAGCACGGCGCGCTCGCCGGCGGGCTCGAAATAGCGGGCTTCGTCGAAGACGTCGTAGGTCGGAAGCAGGGTCTTTTCCTGCCGGAAGACGACGGCCCCGTCCCTGAGGACGGCCACGGCGTTGACCAGGGCCTTGCCCGACCCGGAGCGGTTCCGGTCGACCAGTCCCACCGCGACAGCGATGCCGTCGGGCAGCTCGGCCTGCAACGCGCGGAGGCTCTCGAGGTTGCGTTCGACGAAGGAATCCTGGTCGAGGAGATCCAGGGGCGGGTAGCCGCAAATGGCCATTTCCGGATAGACGACGAGGTCGGGACGGGGCGTTCGCGAAAGGGCATCCCGGACCCGTTCTACGATCAGGCGGCGGTTGCCGTCGAAATCCCCGATCACCGCGTCGATCTGCGCAAGGGCTACACGCATCGATCCTCCGCGCCCCGCCTCGTGGCGGGACCCGCGGGCGCGCTTGCGAAGGGGGCCAGCCGATAGTACACTCCGCCCGTGAAAAAGACAACGCTCGCCATTCCGCTCGAGGATCCGCTGGCCCGTTCGATACTCGACGAATCGGAGCGCGCCGGGCGCGAGGTCTTCGCCCTGGCCCGCGAGGGCGGCGCTTCCGACGCGGCTCCGCTCGGTTCCGGGAGCTTCGCGGCCGCCCGCGCCGCGGTCATGGCCGCGACCAACCGCCTCGGCCGCATCGACGCGGTCCTGCTCGTGCTCGACCCGCGCGCCCCGGAAACCGATGGGGAAAGCGCGGCCGGCAGCCCCCGCGAGATGGAACGCGCCATCGACGCGCGGCTCAAGGGCGCCGTCCACCTGATCAGGGAGCTGATGGCCGAATTCGATCGCGCCGGCTCCGGCAGGCTCGTGCTGGCCGTCCGCGTGCCCGACGAAGCCGCGTCCGATCCGCTCACCCTGCTCGTCGACGGGGCGCTGCGCGCCTGGATCAAGGCGCTGTTCGCCACGCTCGACGGAAAGCCCTGGTACCTGCTCGCCGCCGAACTCCGCGGCGCCGACGACGACCAGGCGCTGCAGACGGTCCGCAAGCTCCTCGAGGGCGACGCGGCACGGCTGGCCGGGCGCTGGCACCGCGTCGGCGGCCGGCCGGGGCTTTTCGCCGCGTTCCAGTCCTGAGGATAGTGGGGGGAAACGCCATGGGAGCTGATCGGATGAGCATCGGCATCCTGACCTCGGGCGGCGACTGCCCCGGACTCAACGCGGCCATCCGCGGCGTCGCCAAGGCGGCCGCGGGCGAGTACGGCATGCGCGTCCTCGGCATCGCCAACGGCTACCGCGGCCTCATCGAGGGCGAGGCCCGCGTCCTCGAAGCCGCGGACTTCTCAGGCATCCTGACTCGCGGCGGGACGATACTTGGCTCCTCCCGCGAGAAGCCCTTCCACGACGACGGCGACCAGACCGACGCCGAGCTCGGCCAATCGAAGCCGGAGCTCATCATCGACAATTACCGCAGGCTGGGCCTCGACTGCCTCGTCGCGATCGGCGGCAACGGCACCCAGAGCACGGCGCACCTGCTCTCGCTCGCCGGCCTGAACGTGGTGGGCCTTCCGAAGACCATCGACAACGACATCGCGGGAACGGACGTCACCTTCGGCTTCCATTCCGCGGTGGACATAGCGACCGAAGCCATCGACCGCCTCCATTCCACCGCCCACTCCCACAACCGCGTCATGGTCATCGAGCTGATGGGCCACAAGGCCGGCTGGCTCGCGCTCTTCGCGGGCGTCGCCGGCGGAGGGGACGTTATCCTGATCCCCGAGCTCCCCTACCGGAGGGAATCGGTGGCGGAAACCCTGCGCGCGAGGGAGCGCGCCGGCAAGCTGTTCTCGATCGTCGTGGTAGCCGAGGGCGCCCTTTCGGCCGAGGAAGCCGCGCTCGACAAGAAGGAGCGCAGGAAGCGCCGCGCCGCGATGAGCTGGCCTTCGATAGGCTACCGCGTCGGCGCGGAAATCGCCGGGGATACCGGCATGGAGACGAGGGTCACCGTGCTCGGCTATCTCCAGCGGGGCGGAACCCCCAGTCCCTATGACCGCCTGCTCGCCACCGGCTTCGGCGCCCAGGCCGCCCGGATGATAGCCGCGGGCGAGTTCGGGAAGATGGTGGCGATGCGGAACGGCGAGATAGTGCCGGTGCCGCTCTCCGAGGTCGCGGACCGCACGCGGAAGGTGCCGCCGGGAAACCCCACGCTCAGCACCGCGCGGCTGGTCGGCGTGGGCTTCGGGGACTGATTTCCCTCCCGCCCCTCCGCCGGCCGCACGGAACCGCTTCTACCTGAGCTTCTTCTTGAGCTTGCGGGCCGAGGGCTTCGAGGCGGCTTCCGCGGCGAGCGCAGCCTCGCGCTTCGCGCGCGAACCGGACCAGGCCATGAAGGCGCCGCCACCCGCGATCATGAGCAGGCAGAGCAGCTGGCCCATCGAGAAATTCCACGGCGACTCGAACAGGTGCGTCGACGCGCCCTTCCCGCCCAGCTCGAGGATGTAGCCGAGCTGCTCGTCCGGTTCGCGGAAGTATTCGATGACGAAGCGGATGGCGCCGTAGCCGGCGAAGTACGCGCCGATCTGGAAGCCCTTCCAGAAGCGCGGCGGCCGGGCGAGGAACCAGAGCAGGGCCCAGAGGACGATGCCCTCGAACAGGGCTTCATAGAGCTGGCTCGGATGCCGCGGCAGGTTGACGCGGGCAAGGCCCTCCAGGCTCATCCCCGCCTTTTCCGCTACCTCGCGGACCCACGGCAGGGTCGTATCGAAGCGGGCGGCGTGCGGGAAGACCATGCCGATCGGCGACGAGGTGACCTTGCCCCAGAGCTCCCCGTTGATGAAGTTGCCGAGGCGGCCGAAGGTGTAGCCGAGCGGGATGGCGACGGCGAGCATGTCGCCCCAGGCGAGCAGGTCGAGCTTGTGCTTTCGGGTATACAGCATCACGCCGAGCAGGGCGCCGATCGCGCCGCCGTGGTAGCTCATTCCCTGCAGGCCCACGAGCCGCCCGCCCTGGAACGGCCAGAAGATCAGCCAGGGATGCGTCCAGTAATAGCCGGAGGGGTCGTAGACGAGCGCGTGGAAGACGCGCGCGCCGAGCAGCAGCCCGAGGATGGCGGAGAAGAAGAAGCCCGCGATGTCGTCGGGATCGAGCGGAAGCTTGCGGCGGCGGACCTGCAGCATGAAAAGGCCGTAGGCGACCGCGAAGGCGATGACGTACATGAGGCCGTACCACCGGATCGGCAACCACTCGACTCCGGGAAATATCTCGGGGGTGATCCAGGAAGGGAAGCGGATGTATGCGGGATTCATCGCGGGCTCCTCGACGCCGTCCGCGGGAATTCGTGAAGGCGGGCGGACCGCTCAGGTATAGCAGAAAGTCGGGCGGGCGGGAATGCCCGCCGCCCGGACCTCAGAACGGCTTTTCCGTCACCCGTCCGAGCTCGGGGTCGAAGACGTAGACGACCTTGGTCCGCTTCTGCCGCACCTCGAAGGTCCGGCCGTGGCTTTCGAGCACGACCCCCGGGAACACGGTGCCGCGCACGCGCACCTCCGCGGGGAAGTGGGACTCGAAACGCTCGCGGAGGTCGAAAGCCCGGAGGCTCCGCTTTTCCATCAGCTTCATGAGGGAAAGCTTTTCCATGCGCGCCGCCTCGGGCGAGGTGCCGGCAAGCTCCGATTCCCGGAGCCGGCGATCGACCTCGACGATGGCGAGCTTGAGCTTCTCGATCGCCTGGTCCTCCGCCTCGATCTGGTCGGCCACGAGGTAATCCTGCCCGAAGGAGATCTCGGTCTTGATGCCGTTTTCCGAGCCGAGCTGCTGGACCTCGAGACCCAGCCGGGCCTTGATCCGGCCTCCGATCAGCGCGCCACGCTCTCCAGCGAGCAGGACCTTGCCGTTGGTCTTGACTACGCAGAGCAGGCAGGCGCTCTTCACCCGGATATCCTCGACAGCGAGCAAGGTGGCCTGCTCGGCGAAGGAGATGTCGATGGTTTTCTTGGCGCGCACCGTGCCGCGACGGTGTCCCTTGATTCCCTCGCCGACGCGCACGGCGCCGTCGCTCGAGACCAGGGCAGCTTCCACGCCGCCAGAAACCACGATGTCCTCGGTGGCGACGACCTGGTAGCCCGTCAGCACCGCGCCCGAAACCTGGACCGACCCCGAGAACCGGATGTTGCCGCTCGCCGGCCCGACGTCGCCCTTGATCGAGTGGGAGCGGGTTATGGAAAGACGCTTCCCGTCGACCCGCAGCTCGCCGCTCCGCAGGGCGACCAGCCGGGTTTTCAACTCGTCAATCCGGTCCTCGCGGAAAGAAGCGTCCCAGGTCCAATCTCCGGCCGCGTCGCGATCCGCGGGAGCCGGCTTCCTCGCCCCGAATACGTCGAATCCCTCGGAGCCCGCCTGGTTGGAACGCTCGAGCTCGAGGATCGCCTGGCCTTCCGAAACGTTGGTGAACCGGTCCTGCTCCCGGAAATCGGCGCGACCGTCCTCGCGGATGGTGACGCCCTTGCCGGTGGCGAGCCTTAGGAGCCAGGTCGTCTTGACGCCGCCGGAAGGCTGCGCCGGAGTCCCGCGCGCGACCACCGCCCCGGTCACGCGTCCCTCCATGCGGGCCGCCGCCACCGCTTCGGCGATCGCGGCATGGTCGACGCCCTGCTTGACACCCGCCGCGGCCAAGGCCCGCGTCACGGACTCGGCGTCGAGCACTGCGCCTACTCCATCTCCTTCGATCAGTGTGGCCCGCGCTTCCATTCCGTCGTCGTCGATGGCGATCTCGACGGACCGCTCGCGCCAGGGCAGCAGGCGGAAGCGCAGCTCAGCCTCCGGGCCTTCGCCGAGCGTCTCGAAGACGAGAAGTCCGGAATGCTCGGCGACCAAGGTGTCCTTGGCGAGCTTCAGTCCCTTCCCCGCGCTCAGCCTTGGAGCGGCCCCGGGAATCGCCGGCAGCGCCGCGCCGCGTACGTCCGAGCCCGCCTGCCCCGGAGCCGCCGCGCCGAGGCGTCCGAGCTCCTGTCCGGCCTCCACGAAGGCCGAGCGCGCGCCCGGCGCCGGGGCGGACTCCACGAAGTCGGGGGCGAGCTCCCTCAGGCGCGGATGGGACAGGGCCGACTCCAGGAGCTCCCCCGTCCTCGCCGGCGGCTGCAAGGTGACGGACATGACGAATTCCCGATCCGCCCCCCGCGTAGGCGCCCGCCCTTCCGCGAGAAGGCAATCGGCCAGCTCGGAAGCCGTCGAACGGTAGAACTCGAGGATGTCCTTCTTGACGCGTTCCGCCTGCAGGCCCTTGAGGCGCGCGGCCCCGATGGCCGCGCTCACCGCGGAAAGCTCGAGCGGCGTTCCTCCTCCTCGAGCCTTTCTCAGGTAAAGCGTGGCGCGGAGTCCGTCCGGGGACACGTCGACCCGGATCTCCGAATCCCGGTCGGTGGTCAGGTCGCGTCCGGA